>JBBRUH010000631.1:0-2363 GCA_038248005.1 Cytophagales bacterium
AGTAGTACCTGAAACTGCCACTAAGCCTTTTTTGAGATTAGGAGTAGAAACAGACTGAATAGAATACACTAATAAATTTCTACCTTTGGTTTTATGCTTGTATTTTGGGATTTTGGGTTTTTCTTTGAATCTCTTTGGATTTTCTTTATAAGCCCTTTGAGCATTGAAGAATGACTTAAAGTTTCTATCCAAAACCATCAATATTTGTTGAGAAACTTTTGTGGGTAAGTCATAATAATCTACATTTTTTTCTTTTTGAAATTTCTTTTGTAGAGCATTATAATTCAAGTAACTACCTTCTCCAAAAAAGAATTGTCTTACTTCATAAAGACCTGCATTATAGAGATTCTTAGACAAAAAACTTAATTTATCTATCTGCTTAAATGCTTCGTGGCTTTTTTTGATAATATGTTTCTCTACTAACTGCATTAATCGTTTTTGAGGTCTTCTATGATTTGTTCGGTTTTTCTTTTGCTCCTGCGAAGTCCGTAAAGTCTAGCACTAAAGCTAGTAATGATGCTTACAAAGTCCTGCATTAAATCATCTTTATCCTCAATGACATTGTTAATACTTTCAAGCTTCTTACCTAATTTTTCTAGTAATAATAAAATATAGTTTGTACCAAATCTTGAAAACCTGTCTTTATGCTCTACCAATATAATATCCCAATCATCGCTTTTGAGTATTTTTTCTAATTGAGGTCTTTTATCATTCAAGCCACTTCCTACTTCTTTGACCTCTTTTACTATTTCATATCCTTTGGCAGAAGCATAATTTCTTAGTCTTTCTAATTGGCTTTCAAGATTACTTTTGTTTTCAGAACTAGAAACTCTTCCATATAAAACTACTTTACTTGGGCGTGTATCTGACTTTTCAACATCTAACTCTACTATGATTGTACCTGTGGCTAGTTGGTGTCCTTTGAGTAATCCTTTCTTCCAATGGTTGTGAGCAGTCCTGTAAGAAACGCCTATCTTTTTTGCATAATCAGATAATTTCATAACACAAATATAAGTATGAAATACTATTTATTACTATAATTTAATTGAAGATATATAATACTTGGGGCGGCAGCGTATGAAGCGGGTAATTCATTAGGTGCTTTGGTAGGAGTTTCTATGATCAGTAATATCTCATCTTGGCTTATTTTGCTAGTACTTGGTTTGAGTGCTTTTTTGATTTTGAGCATATCTTCACTTCAAAAGATTTCTCAGGTGATGGGTGCTTTAGTAGCTCTGATGGGGTTAGTATTTTTGTATATGGCTATTACAGTAGCACCTAGCTTTGTCGAGTTGGCATCCAATAGTCTAATTCCACAGATTCCAGCAGATAGTAGTGTCTTGATATTAGGCTTAATAGGTACGACCATAATACCTTATAATTTATTTTTGGGGGGTAGTTTTGACTCTCAGGCAAACACACTCAGAGAAGCACAAGTTGGACTAAGTATCGCAATTATTCTGGGAGGAGTGATTTCTATATCAGTCTTAATAGTAGGCACCTTGGTAGTAGGAGAATTTTCTTTTGAGGTATTGGCAGAGGCACTTGAGTTGAAATTTGGAGCTTCGGGGAGATATATATTGGCTTTTGGCTTATTAGGAGCAGGTTTTACTTCTACTGTTACGGCTACTTTGGCAGCGGCTATCACAGCTCAAAGCCTATTTGGAAATATGGATAAACAAGAATGGCAAACTTCTGGAATGTACTTTAGAGCAGTTTGGATGGCTATTTTATTGATAGGATTGGGTTCCGGGTTGAGTGGAGTTAAACCTATTCCTGTGATTATTTTTGTGCAAGCCCTCAATGGGTTTATACTTCCTTTACTTGTTTTTTTATTAATTAGACTGGTAAATGATGCTAATATTTTACCTCAAGAGCAACGGAATGGTATTTTTGGGAATACTTTATTATTGATTACTTTAGTTGTAACTACCGTCTTAGGTATGAACAGCTTGTTACAGGTGATTACAAATGTATGGGGAAAGACTTTACTAAATGAAATACAGTTACCCTTGATGAGTGTAACTGTATTTTTGGTGATTCTTTGTGCTTTATGGCAAATATATCATTTATCTGTAAGTAATAAAAACAAATAAAATGATTTCTCTTTTTACCAAATTAATGGTTACGAATTACCTATTGATAGAGATTATGAGTCATTTTATATTGGATAAAAATCTTCAAGTCAAGATACTTAAACAAGGCAAAAAATACTGTAAGCGTCTTGGCTTGTAACTTCCAAAAAAAATTATTTAATATGAAATTAGATTAAAAGCTACCTTACAATCCCTAGAATAATCTTCTCCATTCTCAAACATATCAATATCTCCTTCTTCATAATACCAATTGATGGTAACTTTTCC
>JBBRUH010000632.1:0-2349 GCA_038248005.1 Cytophagales bacterium
AAATTAATTGCTATGATTATTAATTCTCGCCTAGTTTTAAATAATCCTTATGTGAAAATTATAGATTATGAAGAAATTATTGCAAAAAAAAGAATAGGTAGGTGTTTACAACAAGTAACTATTGGAGATAAGTCTAAGTTTTATGAGCAAGCAGAGATTTATAATCTACAGGAAAATAAAGAGAAAATAATCATAGGTGAAAATACCCATATAAGAAGTGAAATATTGATATTTCCTTATGGTGGTCAAATCAAGATAGGTAGTCATTGTTATTTAGGGAAAAATACTACTATTTGGAGTGCCTCCAGCATTTCCATAGGAGATGGGGTTTTGATTTCTCATGGGTGTAACATTATAGATACTAACTCTCATGAGACTGATTTTAGGGAACGAGTAAGGAGTTATAAGTTAATGTTAGAGGAGGGACACCCTAAGATAAAACCTAATGTTGAGGCGAAACCAATTATTATCGAAGATTTCTCTTGGATTAGCTTTGGTGTTACGATACTAAAAGGCGTGAACATAGGTAAAGGTGCAATTGTCGCTGCTAACTCAGTAGTTACGAAGGATGTTAAACCATTTACAATAGTGGCGGGTAATTCTGCAAGATTTATTGAAAATATACCACAATAACTAAAGTATGATACGAAAACTAATTAATAGTTACCGCAATTATCGCAATAAGAAGGTACAACAAGAAACATTAGCACAACAGCTAAAACAAAGAAAGGAGTATCTTGACAATGGACAGATTCCTTGGTCTACTGGCTACTTGAGCTTTAGAAATGAAAAAATCTCTGAAGTCCTTAAAGATGTAAATAACCTTCAAACCTTTGCAAAAAATCAGATACCTCCAGAGTTTGGCTACCGTCTTGACGAAAGAATAGTGGAATATTCTTGGATTTTTAGCCAATTACCACAACAAAAAGTCAAACTCTTAGATGCTGGTTCTACCTTCAATTATGATTTTATTGTTTCACAAGAAATTTTACAAAATAAAGAACTTTCTATCTTAACTTATGCTCCTGAAAGTCCTAATTTTAATGAAAAACGTATTTCTTATTTGTATGAAGACCTACGAAATATCCCTTTCAAAGATAATTATTTTGATATAGTAGTTTCACAATCTACCATCGAACACATAGACATGGATAATTCAATTTATGGATATGATATTACTCATAATGAAGAGGAAACTAGAAAATCTTATGAATATCTTAGGGCTATTAAAGAAATGTTACGAGTTTTGAAAAATAATGGAATGCTATTGTTAACATTTCCTTTTGGAAAATTTGAGCATCACGGATTTTTTCAGCAATTTGATACGGAAATGTTAAAAAAACTGCTTACTGTGTTAGATAATCAAGGTGATTACAGGTTAGATTTTTTTCGATACACTGAAAAAGGTTGGATTACCTGTAATGAAGATGATTGTAAGGATATTATTTCATACAATCCACATACAGGAAGAGGAAAAGGAACTGATAGTGCTGCACATTGTAGAAGTATTTGCTGTATTAAATTTATAAAGTATTAATGACCTGGGAAGAAACCATACAATATATCCGTACAAAAGCCGAATACAAAGAACTGGTAGAAAAAGCCTATTTTGAAGACGACTTATCCTTAAATGTAGAAAGATTTAAGGTTAGCGAAGAGTTTATAGAAACATTAAATATCGTAAGACAATATGCTTCTGAAGCAAAAAATATTTTAGATATTGGTTGTGGTAATGGTATTAGTTCTATCGCTTTTGCATTACAAGGCTATCAAGTTACGGCTGTTGAGCCTGACCCAAGCTCTACAATAGGAGCTGGTGCAATCCGAAAATTGAAAGAAAACTATCACTTAGATAATATAGAAATATTTGAAGCTTATGCAGAAGATATTCATTTTGCTGATGAAAGCTTTGATGTAGTTTATGTACGCCAAGCGATGCACCATGCCAATGATTTAGATAAATTTATAGCAGAAGCAGGGAGAGTATTGAAAAAAGGTGGGTTACTATTTACCGTAAGAGACCACGTTATATTTGATGAGAAAGATAAAGCTTGGTTTTTGGAAATGCATCCACTTCATAAATTTTATGGGGGTGAAAATGCCTTTACTACTGAAGAGTACAAAAATGCTATGCACAAAGCTGGATTAAAAGTAGAAAGAGAAATTAAATACTATGACAGTGTTATCAACTTTTTTCCTGCTACAAAAGAAGGCATAGAAAACTATGAGCAAAATCAAAGAAAAACCAGAAAAGAAGCATTAGCCAAGAAAGTAGGCACACTGACAAATGTTTTTTTCATAGAAAAATTATACAACTTCTATTTAGACCAAAAAGTAGGGAAAATACAA
>JBBRUH010000633.1:0-2323 GCA_038248005.1 Cytophagales bacterium
AGCTTGCTCACCTGTGATGTATTGATTATCTGCCCAATAGCTTAGTAAATTTACTTTGCCCTTAGTAGGACTAATCAAAGCGTAGCGACTTTGCCAAAGGGCTATCTGAGATTGAAGATTACGGTAGGCTTGCCCAAGTGCTAAGGATAATTTTTGGGATTCTTCTCCCTGCCTAAGATTAAGTTCGCCTACACGCCCTTTCATATCTTGCACTTGCTCTATGTGTGCTAATAAAGCTGCTTCACTATTCTTAAGGCTTTGCTGCTGTCGGAGGTATTCGCTTTTTGACTGGTATTGCTCTAAAGTACTTTTTACCTTTTTGGTATAAAGGACTGAATCTATCAAATAGCTTTTTCTGGCTTGCTCAAAGATACTGCGGTCTAGCTGATACTTCTCTTGTAGATTTTGGCGAGTTTGTTTTTTTTGGGAGAGCATAGCTTCTAGCGACTGCCGATTGTAAGTATTGATAGGGTAGTCTTTGGCAAACTGACGCTCTTTGCAAATCTGCAAAAGTGCCTCATAATAAGTCTGTAACTCACCCAGCCCTTGCTCAAAATTCCCTTCTTCTAAGATAAACTGCACCTCATCAAATGTATCACTTTCTAATAAGCGAATAAGGGCTTGGACTTTCTGCCATTGTGCTGGATTCTGTATATAGCCCAGTGCCTGCCCTGCTTTTACCTTTTGCCCCTCTGCCACGAGCAAGCTCAAAGCCCCTGCACTGCGAGCAAAGACACGCACAGGGGGAGGATTGGTACTAATCAAGGCTTTTGCCTGCTGCATATCAGGGTAACGAATGAAAGAAGCAATGCCTAAAAAACCTATAAAAACAAACAACAACATAGGAACCCCCCAAATCAAAAGGCTCTCTGGTGGGCGATTGATAATCTCCTGTACTTCGTGGCTTCGGATATGTATTAACTCTTCTTTGGGTATAATCTGAGACATTTTGATATAAATTTATGGTGATATAATGTTGTTTTAAATTGAAAAACTTTTTCAAAAAAACTAAAAAAAGTTTGGATTCTATTTTTTTTTTTTAGTAAATTTATATCAAGCGTTCAAATTAATGAGGATATCCTTCTACCTGCGCAGGCATTTCTTTGAATGGTAAACTAAATTCTTTTATCAAAACCATTAAATTTTTAAAACGATGAATAACGTATTTGAAAAATTCAAAGATTTCGCTCTGACTGAAGAGCAGGCTTCTCAGGTGAGAGGGGGAACTAGTCGACTAGAATACTGTGCAACACTTTATATGATTAATAATTGTAATATATTAAGTTCAGGTGCACAAGCAGGACATGCAATTGGTTGGGGGAATAACAGTTGTGGAGAGTTTCCCCGTGAACTACTCTATGAAAACGCTCCAAGTGATATGAGTGGTTGTTAAAAGAGATTAAAGGAGATACTCTCAGGGTGTCTCCTTTTCTTGTTTAAAGTTAAAATAATAATTCTTATGAAGTATTTATTGGCAATGATTCTTTCTCTATTAGTCAATGGAGAAACAATACCCAAGCGAATTACAATATGGGTAGTTGATAATATGACTCAAGAACCTGTGGAGGGGGCTTATGTCAAGGTAATAGGGAGTGAAGAAATTTACCTCACTAATGATTCAGGAAAAGCTACTTTTTCTGTTTCAGATAAACAAAGAGACTATAAAGTTTATGTTACTGAAGTCAATTATTCAAAGATGAAAGTTCCTGTGAAATTGTTGCTAGAAAACGAAAGAAATAAAGAGAAGAATATCATTTACCTTATTAAAAAGCCCATTTTTGATGAGAGCATCTTAACCAAAATTGATGAGAATAATTATTCAGCACAAGAACTCAGGGAGTTTTTAATGCTTTCAGCAGATAATGTATTCAAATTTGCTCCTCATAATCTTCACCAATACAAGGGCTTAGTCAGGAAAATAGGTACATTCGGAGATAAATACACTTACTTTCAAGAAGCCCTTATCACAATACAAGATAGTTCATATGTATCCATTGAACATCCTTATTTAGAAAATCCACCTTTCATGATTAGAATTGATGCTATCCACCAAACTCAAGAAACTGCGGAGTTAGATAGTATATATATTAAGAAAATTTTAAAGCTAGTGCCAAAAGGTGGAGTAGAAAAACCTTTAAATTACTTTTATAAATGTTACCGAAGTAATTATTATCGCTTAATTTATGACCCTTTCACTGTTTTTGCTTCAAGAGATAATTTTGTAGATGGTTGTAAATTTGAGTTATTAGAAATTTTTGAAAAAGAAGGAGATACTTTTTACAAAATAACCTTTGAGGGTGAGCCTATGCTTAAAAACTCTTAC
>JBBRUH010000634.1:0-2318 GCA_038248005.1 Cytophagales bacterium
ATGGAATAAAAAGTAAATGGTTCATTCGTTGTGGTTCGTGAAGACACGAACCGAGGTTTTGGGGCAGTCATTCAGTATGCTAATCCACCCAAAAAAGTAGCCTACATAGAAGATAACTAATCCACTATTTTGTCATTCTGGAAGAATCCGAAGACGTATCAAAAGGAAAGCTTTTCCGTGGTTCGTGTCTTCACGAACCACTACTAGTGAGAATTTATATATACAAATCATGCTAATTAAATATGATTTTTTTGATGTAAAATACAAATTTTCATTTATTTATATAAATAAGTAAAGTTATAGTATTTATTGTTAAAATTATATTTTTTGAAATAATTTTGAAATAATTTTGAAATAATTTTGAAATAATTTTAAATAGCGATTTGTTTGGGCATACTAAACAAACAATCATTATGATTCACAGCAAACTTTACAAATTACTTGTCGCCTTTTTAGGCTTGATAGGTGGATTTAAAACTTAAACACATGAAAAATTTACTCAATACCCTTCTTTGTATATGTCTGTTTTCTTTCATTACTCAGGCACAGACCATTACAATTAGTCCTGTACTGGGTTATGGGCATTTTAAAGTGAGTACAGACTCGCAGGTAGGTAAATATCAAATGAGTAGCCCTAGCAATGCGAGCGAAACCAAGCATATCGGGCTTACTTCAAAATTTTATTTCCAACAAGATAGATTCTATATTCAACCTACTTTGACTTATGGAGAAGAAATAAGTACTTATCAGATACTCAATACCAATCCTCAAAGCTATACTTACATTGATACTAACACTGGTACTATTCGTTTTGTAGAGGCACAAGAGTTTACGAATGCTAGTCGCTCTACTTCCAATCAAGTTTTTAAGCTATCTCTCGTTTCAGGCACTACCCTTTGGAAACCAACCCAATGGCTTGGAATAAGAGGTTTTTTAGGATTTGCACTAGACTTTCGCTATGAAGAAGGAAAAAAAGATATTATTAGCAACTATAAAAATGACTCTCAAAGAAGTTTTCCAGAGGGTAGTCCACTTATAAGTGAAGATGTACTTTTTGCAGGAATCATCAGTGCTGAGAATGATTGGATTATTAATGGGCAAGTAGGTTTGGGGATTGACATCAGTAATTTTTGGTTAGATGTAGCTTACCATAGAGACCTTACAGGTTTGAGTAGAGATGTTGAGTATTACAATGAGTTTTATGATTATAAGCTTAATTCAGAGCAGCTACTCTTTACTTTCGGCTATAATATCCCACTCAGAAAAGGAGAGATGTTTAAGAAATTTTCAAAAGAAAAGAAATAAGAATATCAGGCGATGCAGTAAAATAGCTATTTGCAGTATCACAAAAAATAATCTTGATACGGCAATAGGTTATTAGAGTTGTTACATACAGACTACCAACACTTTAGCTTTTTTATAACCACATGGGAACATAGGAAATTGCTTACGAAAAGCTTTTATATTAGCTTATCATTCTAAGATTCCCAAATGAAAAATTGATGTAAATCACTAAAAATCAAGAAGTAACAACTCTATTAATTACCGCGCTGTTTTAAGATAGTATCTTAAAGCAGCTAGGTCTAATTCATCAAACAAAACAGAATTTTAGCTTTGTAAATAAATATTTATCTCCTGTACCCTTTCTTAGCTAATTTATAGATTTTAGTTGGCATATTTTCAGCAGGATAGCCTAGCTGTGCGGCTTTGATGAGATGGTATTTTGCTTTTGATTTTTCTTGTAGATGATAGTAAGAAACGCCCATGAGATACCAAACCTCAGCATCTTCTAGCCTTTCCTCTAGCACGACTCTTAGGTGAGGTTGTGCGGCTTCGTACTGTTCAGTCTGTATGTAAAGCTCACCACAGGCGAAATGTAACTCAATATTTTGAGGCTCTGCTTTCAAAGCTTTCTCATAATCTTTGATGGCTTCTAATGGCTTTTTTTGTGCTTTAAAATAGTCTGCACGCTCTACCAAAAGGTCTATATCTTCTGGATGATTTCTCAATAACTGACTTATTACACTGATTGCACCTGCATAATCCTTGACTGATGCTTTGCAGAAAGCATTAAGGCGATGCTCATAGCTTTGCGTATTCGTGTCTTCACTTGCCAAGAAATCCATATCTTTAGAGGCAAGAGTGTATTCACCTTTTAAAAACTGAGCTTCTGCCCTGTATCGATAATATTCAAATTTTCGAGGTTCTAATCGGATGGCTTCTGTAAAATCTTCTACTGCTTCAGTATAATTTTCATTGGCTAGATAGCACTGTCCTCGCCCTACATACAAAGTAGGAATGATTGGATCTAAGCGAAT
>JBBRUH010000635.1:0-2311 GCA_038248005.1 Cytophagales bacterium
ATAATTTAAGGTACTATATCTTTAAATTCAAGTTCTAAATATATCATTTAGCAAAAAATGTTACATAATTCAAATACCAAGGAATATTTTCATGAGAAAAGTATAAAATAAGCGACTTTAGTTGTACTTTTTCAATAAAGATTGACCTGAGTAGTTACCTAAATATGTACAGAAATAATTTTGATGAAATCCTGAAGGTTTTTGTTATGTAGTTAGATTTTTTTGTATTTATCTTCCAGTCCATTGAGGGTTACGCTTTTCGGCAAAAGCCTTTAATCCTTCTTGTGCGTCTTGGGTTTGGATGGTTTGCTCCAGCATTTTCTTAAGGAATGCTTGCTTCTCTGCTTCTGGTACAGAACGCATCTCTTCATAAGACTTTAGACCTAAGCGAATGGCTGAAGGTGAGTTTTGGAAAAGCTGAGCAGTCAGTTTTTCTATGCTTTGGTCTAATTCACTTTCTGAAACTATCTCTGTTACTAAGCCCCAACTAAGTGCCTTTTGAGCATCTATAGCTCCTCCTCTCATACACCAGTCTAGCACAATGCGTGAAGGTAATATTTTGAGAAGCATATCCATCACCTGAAAAGGAAAAAGACCTCTTTTTACTTCTGGAAGGCTAAAAGTAACCTCAGGAGTAGCTATCACAAAATGACAGCCTGCTATTAATAAATGCCCTCCTGCATAGACGGGTGCATGCACACGAGCAATCACAGGCTTATGAATTTGAGTAAATAAATCCCCAATCACTATTTCTTGATCAGGCATAGGGATAGTAGAATTATTCTCTTCTTCTTGACCTCGCATGGCTTTTAAGTCTGCCCCTGCACACCATACATTGCCCTCAGCTGCAAATACTACTGCCCAGATATGTGGCTGATGATGGGCATAACTCATAGCATAGGCATACTCTCTGCTCATGGTAGGACTCATCGCATTTTTGGCTTGTGGGCGAGCTAAAGTGATTTTGAGTAGGTTTTCTTTTTCTTCTATTTTGATATGGGCGAAAGTGTGTTGTTGTAAATTTTGGGTTTGAGTTTGGGTATAAATCATAGTTTCTTGATAAAATTAAGTATAATATAAGAGCAAGTTAGCAAGCCTCTATTGATTTTCAAAAATTTTAAATTGAAGTACTCCAAAGTTTTATTTCATAAATTCTACTAGTAATATTAATTTAATGTTTGTTTAATATTACCTAAATGTTAAATTTGCATTATAATTCAAAAAATAACCCAAACATACTAAGGAAATGACAGAAAATAACTCAAAGAATCCAGTAGAAGCATCAGACACTACTACTCCAAAAAGCAGTGCTGAAAGTACCCCTAAGTCAAAAAGACCTTATACATACAAGACAATTGAACAAAAGACTGCCACTACTGAAACTAGCAAATCTCCCACAAGTGCTGCCAAAAGGCGTGTTCAAGAAATCTTGATGTATCAGCAGGAGATTGAATCTCAAAAACAAACTATTGCAAGCTTAAATGAGCAGGTTGCAGAGCTAAAAGCTGAAAAAAACATGGAGAAAATAGATGAAAAGATTGATCAAATAATAGACAGCCTTTCAGCAGTAAAAAAGCCTAAGTCTAGTACAAAAAAAGAAAAGAAAGAAAAGAAAGAAAAGGAAGAAAAGAAAGAAAAGGAAGAAAAAGAACCAAAAGCTATAAAGACAGAAGAAAAAAAGAAGAAAAAGAAGAAAAAGAAAAAATAAATCTATTTCTAGCCTTTTAGATTTTTATAATCCTATTCAATCAGCTTAACTTTCCCTTTTTTACCATCTTATTTATCGTGTTCAGCTTCTTAATAATAAGTGTTTAGAGTAAAACCATTCTAAATTTCCGTGTTATCTCTTACTTATAATCTTTATTCCTCTATAAAAAAGTTTCTTTTTCGGTCAAAAATCTGCAATTTTGCCATAACTAAACCCAGAGGCTTAGCCCCCAATTGTTTGTAAGGTTGGGGATTTGTTTCTAAAAAATAAAGATATGACTCAAATCAACATCACTCTGCCCGATGGCAGTGTGCGACAATATCCAGTAGGCGTTACTAGCTTGGAGATTGCCCAAAGTATCAGTGAAGGCTTGATGCGCAATGTATTATCAGCCAAAGTAAATGGAGAAGTCTGGGATGCCACCAGACCCATTATAACAGACAGTAGGGTACAACTACTTACTTGGAAAGATGACGAAGGTAAGAATACTTTTTGGCACTCTTCGGCTCACCTTTTAGCAGAAGCCTTAGAAGCACTTTATCCAGGTACTAAGTTTGGAATAGGCCCTGCCATTGAGCAAGGCTTCTATTATGATATAGATAC
>JBBRUH010000636.1:0-2305 GCA_038248005.1 Cytophagales bacterium
AGAGTTCATAACCTTGTGGGTGGGTTATGACTAATTCTACTTCCATATTCTGTATAAATTCTACAAAAGAATTAGGGACGGCTTGGGGCAGGGCTTTGGGGTGAGGTGCCCAAGAGAGTACTACTTTGGGGCGGTTTTTTGTATTGTGTTCTAAGATAGTGAGTGCATCTGCAAGTGATTGCAAAGGGTGGCGAATGGCAGACTCCATACTCAGAATAGGCACTCCTGCATATTGCACAAATTGATGTAATATTTCTTCTTGATAATCTTGTGTAGCATCTTGTAGTTTGGCAAAACTACGAACTCCAATAATATCACAATATTTGCCCAAAACGCCTACAGCATCTTTCACATGTTCTGCCTTATCTCCATTCATAACAGCACCTTCGGCAGTTTCTAGCTGCCAACCTTCACTGCCAAAATTCATCACGATGATGTTAAGCCCTAAATTAGCAGCAGCTTTTTGAGTGCTAAGGCGAGTACGCAGACTAGGGTTAAAAAAGAAAAGACCTATAGTTTTATTTTTTCCAAAATCAGAGAATGCAAAAGGGTTCTGCTTGATTTTCCTCATCTCTCCTAAGGATTCTTGAAAATTATTGATGTCTGAGAATTGGGTAAAGTGATTCATAAAAATATTACATTCAATGATAAAAAGGTGAAAACTAGGTTTAGTGATTTGCTGTGAGCTTATGGAGTGTCTCTGCAAAGCGTGCTGCTTCTTCTTTTGTAAGATTGAGAGGAGGAAGCAAACGAATCACATCCGTACCTGAATATCCTGTAAAGATATGATGCTCAAAAAGTAGTTTTTCTCTTAGTGCCTTGATAGGGAAATCAAACTCTAAGCCGAGCATCAGTCCTTCACCACGTACTTCTTTAATAGGAGAGATTGCCTTAAAAGCATCTTTCCATTGTGCTCCTATTTTAAGGGCATTGTCCATCAAATTTTCTGATTCTATGACTTCTAGCACAGCAGTAGCTGCGACACAAGCCAAGTGATTTCCTCCAAAAGTAGTTCCTAACATGCCACTCCAAGCCTCTATCTTAGGGTGAATCAAAACCCCTCCAACAGGGAAACCATTGCCCATTCCTTTTGCCATCGTGATAAGGTCAGGCTCAATAGCTGCCCGCTGAAAACCAAAGAAATTGCCACTGCGTCCATATCCTGACTGTACTTCATCTAAAATCAAAATCACATTGTATTGATTGCATAGATTTCTCAATGCCACTAAAAACTCAGCACTCGGCAAGTGAATTCCTCCTACGCCTTGTATGCTTTCTATGATAACTCCAGCAAGTTCATCGCCTTGTGTTGCAAAAGCATACTCTAAAGCCTGAAAGTTATTCAATTGAATCCTGACTATTTCGTGTCCTTGATTCAGGGGAGCTTGAATTTTGGGGTTATCTGTAACAGCAACTGCGGCAGAAGTTCGCCCATGAAAAGCCTTATCAAAGCAAAGAATTTTCTTCTTTTGGGTCTGAAAAGAAGCGATTTTAAGGGCATTTTCATTGGCCTCTGCCCCAGAGTTGCACAGAAATAGTGCATATTCTTCTAAGCCTGATAGTTCACCTAGTTTTTGAGCTAATTCTTCTTGCAAAGGATTCTGTACAGAGTTAGAGTAAAAGACAATTTTATCCAGTTGTTCTTTGATTCTCTCCACATAATGCGGATGATTATGCCCTATAGAGATGACTGCATGACCTCCATAAAGGTCTAAATAAGTATCACCTTTTTTATCCCAAAGGGTAGCACCTTGAGCCTTCACAGGTTCTATATCAAAAAGTGGATAGACAGGGAATAATTTCATTTTATTTTTGTTAAGTCGCCTGTGCAGACAAGGACATAATTAATATTTCATATCTTATATAGTATATAAAATATGAAATATACTATATATTACATAAACTCAGCTAACGCCAACCATCGGTCAGTTTTTTGTTCTACTTGGGCAATGATTTTACCTAAGGCTTCTGCTTTTTCTTGTAGCTCTTGATGAGATAAATTTTGAACTGACATTTCTTTGGTCAAGTCTTCTTTTTTACCTTCTAGTTGCTCTATCTCTTTCTCTAGTTTTTGGTATTCTTGCTGTTCTTTGTAAGAAAGTTTCCTTTTCTCAGTAGCTGTGTTTTTTTCTTTTAGAGGTTCTTTGCTTGGTGCAGGAGCTTCTTTCTTAGGTTGTTTGGCTTGCTCTTCCTCGTAAGCCTTCAAGATTCGGTACTCATCATAGCGACCATTAAAATCTCTAATAACTCCTTCTCCCTCAAAAATTAATAAGTGATCTACTAGTTTATCTAAGAAAAAACGATC
>JBBRUH010000637.1:0-2289 GCA_038248005.1 Cytophagales bacterium
AGGGTGTTTTCATAGAGTGTTTTGCTGTAAAAGTTTGATGAAATATTTTTTGGTTATAATCCTCTAATATACGCATAAAATAAACTGATAGGTTGCTTAGGAAGAGATGATTTATGAATCCTAAGATTACAATACCTTACTTTTCAGGTATCTATAATTCAAAATATGATAGACAAAATTTGATATTAAGTAGTTCGCAACTTGCAAACCACTAAATAACAAGCGCTGTCTAGCCAACCTGCACCTCACTAAAAGAATTACAGACTTCTAGAAAACGATGTAGGGCTTCATCATCAAACTGCAAATGTGTAACTACACGAGCATGAAGTTTGTCTATAGAACCTACTTTTATTTGATTTTTTTCGCAGTAACTAGCCCAAGCTTTGAGTATTTCATTGGACTGCATTTTAAAAATCACAATATTGGTCTCCACAGGGAAAATAGAATCTACATACTCCAATTCTTTCAAATGCTCTTCTATCTTTTTAGCCCGTTTGTGGTCTTCTGCCAATCGCTCTATGTGATGGTCTAAGGCATAAATACCTGCAGCAGCTAAGTACCCTGCTTGTCTCATCCCACCACCCAGTGATTTACGGATGCGTTTGGCGTAGTGTATGTGTTCTTTGCTTCCTAATAATACAGAACCTACAGGGCAGCCTAAACCTTTAGAAAGACAAACAGAAATCGTATCGAAATATTTACCATATTCTGTAGCATCTTCGCCCGTAGCCACAAGTGCATTAAAAATCCTTGCCCCATCTAAGTGTAATTTCAGTCCATGCCGCTGGCAAAGCTCATAAATAGGCTTAATATCGGATAGACGATAAATGCTTCCTCCTCCCCTATTGACCGTGTTTTCTAGGGCAACTAACTGAGTGCGAGGGTAATGCACATCATCAGGATTGATATATTCTTCTATCTGTTCAGCTTTTAAGATACCATAAGGAGCAGGAAGCAAACGCACCGAAACAGCAGAATTAGAGAACATCCCTCCTCCTTCATATTTATAAATGTGGGCTCCTTCAAAGCAAATTACCTCATCTTGGGGTTGTGTCAATACTTTGATAGCGATTTGGTTGGTCATCGTGCCTGATGGGCAAAATAGGGCTGCTTCCATGCCAAACACGGCGGCAATCTTTTCTTGAAGAAGATTCACAGAAAGGTCTTCTCCATAGACATCATCTCCTACAGAAGCTTCAAACATAGCTTGGTGCATTTCTTTAGTAGGCTTTGTAACGGTATCACTGCGTAAATCTATGAGCATTGTATTCATTGTTTAATTTTGTACGTTTGTAGAGTTAACTTCTTAAATTTATAATTTAATAGCTAATTTAAAACAGATGCAACGATTTTTAGTATTTTGTCTGGGATTATTTCTTTCTTTGAATGCTTTTGGGCAAGATAGTCTTTTGCTTTCAGAAGAAAATCTAATGAAAAAACCCCTCTATACAGATATGATGAAGGCTTTTAAAGAATATGACAAGGTTTATCGTTTGTCCCTCAAAGGCTCAGGTGGTTTTTATGGAAAAGTAGATATGATTCACCCTCGCATAGATTCACTGATTAATTTACAATATTTTTATGTGGTCAATGAAGCCATAGAAGATTTACCTAAGGGCTTGGGTAAACTACAAAACTTACAACAACTTTATCTGAGTGGTAATAAAATCAAGACCATCCCAGATACGCTCTATTCACTCAAGCACCTCAAAAGATTAGACTTGCGTGGTAATCAACTTCTTAGGATTGCACCAGAGATAGAAAAATTGGTAGAGTTAGAGTTTTTGTATTTGAATGATAATCCTAATTTAGATTTTTTACCTGCTGAATCTATCGGAAAACTCAAAAATCTAAAGTACCTCAATGTAAAAGGCACTAAAATAAATCGCAATCAAATGGAAACCATCAAAAAACTCTTGCCCAAAACACAGATTGAGTATTGAAAGGATAATTTATCAGTTATTCAAAAGCATTTCTATTTGGTGATAACTCACAAATGGAAATGCTTTTTTTATGGATAAGAAATAAGTTTACAAAGTCTACACAGTAAATTATCTAGTATTCATGAATGAGGTTCCTAATCAGTATGGAATTTAGTTTTTTTTAAAAAAATATATTTAAGTTTATTTTGTAACTACTCAGGTCAATTTTTATTGAAAAAGTACAAATAAAGTCGCTTATTTTGTACTTTTATCATGAAAATATTCCTTAGTAAAAAGGAAAAAATAAACTGCTCAGCAAATGACTTTTGTACTTCATATACGCAGGATATAGACCTTTTTGGATTAT
>JBBRUH010000638.1:0-2289 GCA_038248005.1 Cytophagales bacterium
AGCCGTAATAATGTAGAAGCCTTTGGCACCATCTGTCTTTACAATACAGATAAAAAATCTGAAGATAATTTTTTCACATCCAATAGCTTTTTACTAGATAACAGTGATTGCGGAAAGCAATTCAACATACTTTCTACCTTTAATAGTACAGGAGGAGCTTCTATTGGAAATCCTTCTGTCATCTCTTGCTCTGGTAATCCTGTGAGAGCAGATGCTTGGGCTTCTTTCACTACTCCAGGAGTCCTTCCAGTAGGTTATGAACTGAGTATTGAATATGACAATGATAATCAAGAAGCGAGTGATGCAAGTGATGCTGCAATCATAATATATAGAGGAAGTACCATTAATGCACCTGAGGATGCTGCTGTACTTCCAGCAGGCTCTATAGAAACTACCTCTGCTGTTACTCAAGATATTAACTTAGATACCTTTTATGAGAATATAAGTATGCCTGCATTTACTTTTCCTCTTCCTTTTCCTGAAATTTGGGCTAGGGTAAATGTAACTACTCCTGGGGTACATTCTTTTGTGTTTGATGTAGCTTCTGATGTAGAGATTTTTGTATATGCACAAGCAGATTTAGTTACACCTTTAGCTGTTTTACACTCTAATACAATTCGTCCAGAGCAACTAGCCGTAAATTTACCTGCTGCGGGTCGTTATTATTTTCAGATACAAAATGTTGATATTGCATTTACAAATGGTAAACTAGGTATTTTTAGCCCACTTACACAAGTAGGCTGTGCTAATAGTGTGTTGGAGGGTGTAGAAAGAGTTACACTAAGTAGCCTAGCAGCTAGTACTACTTATTTTGTGAGAGTGGTTAATATTGATGCTAATGTAGATATCTTAAACCCAAGTTCATTAAGTACGATTGCGGGTAAGCTCTGCATCAGAGATGGCAATGTGCCTGCGGATGATATTTGTAGCACAGCTCGCCCTTTAGTAGTAGGGGATTGTAATATAAGTTTCTCTTTGACAGATGCTAACCTGCCTGTACTTCAGCCAGGTGCTGGCACTGTTTATCCTGATGCTTCTTGTCTTGTAGCAAAAACAATCCGAACAGAGGCTTGGGCAAGATTTACTGCTATTGGCACTAAAACAACTATTGAATATGCTAACCTAAGCAATGGAGGGCAAGATGCTGCCATTGCAATCTATAAGGGTTCTTGTGGAGGTCTTACACCTATTCTGAATGGCTGTGCTAATTATTTTGAAGATTTCATTGGCCCTACACAAGGTCTAGAGTCTATCTCTGTCAATACCATCGTGAATGAAACCTATTATATTCAAATCATGAATCTAGGCTCTACTGGAAACATGGATGGTCGCCTTTGTATTTTTAATACCACTGAAAGAGATGTATGTGATGATGATGATCTTATTAACCTTATCGCAGATGTATGTAATCTAAAAATGAATGTTCCTAGTAGTTTCACTAACTCGGGAGCTGATTATGCTGGAAATACTCCCAATACTGCTGGAGACCCATCTATTTGGGACAGAAACTCTTGTGGAGCGGTTGATATAGATTATGGTATATTATATCCAGGTACTCGTGATTCTTGGGTGCGTTATGTAGGGAATGGAAATCTAATCACCATTCAGTACGAAAATCAAAATGATGCTGCTGACCCTAGCAACCCAATGTTACTTTTATATACTGCTATCCAAGGCCCAGGCCCTGTGGACTGTGGTACTGGTATCAATGGTGCAGGAAATACAGGAAATCAGCTTGCGTGTGCCAATGATATTGTTACAGTAGGACAGCAAACAGAATCTCTTACATTTCAGTCTGTATCAGGGCAATTATATATCTTAAGAGTTTTAGACCTCAGCCCTGGAGATATGAAAGGTACAATCTGTATCTTTTCAGGTCAAAAAGCACCCGCTATTGTATGTAGTGCTACTGCTATAGACATTAAGACTATTATAGGTGAAGATTTAGACATTGGCAAATGTAATGTGCAGTTTAATGTTACTACAGACAATGCGGATTGTGGTTTAGCTCCTGCAAGATGTAGTGATGCTGTATCATCTATCTACATCAATGCTGGTGGCCCTACTGTAACGCTTAATGGACAAACTTGGTTAGCAGATGATATATACTCACCAGGAGGAAATACTTATACCAATAATGGCTGTACTATGAATGATACAGCAGACCCAGGCAATGCTACTATGTATCGTTCAGAAAGATATGGGGGTACTATTACTTATAACATCCCTGTAACAGCAGGGCAAGATTATCGAGTAAACCTACACTTTGCAGAGATTTATTGGACAGCC
>JBBRUH010000639.1:0-2274 GCA_038248005.1 Cytophagales bacterium
AAAAATATGATACTGTTATTTGATACTGTTATTTGATACTGTTATTTGTTACTGCTATATGATCCTGTTATTTGCCATTTGAAACTGCTTTCAAAACCTTCTCTACCTCATAGGCGATGTCTTTGGCGAAATCTTCTAGGGCGGTTTTTTGTCCTTCTAGGGTAAGGTTGCTAACTGGGGTGCTGTCCTTTCCTTTGAAAATATTGGCTTTTAGGGTGATGCTGTTTCCATTGACTTCATACCTGCCTGAAAGACTGTAAGCATCTGGAAAATCTTTGGAATTTAAAAACACAAGATGTGATTGTCTTCCTCGGCTCGCTAAATCTCGCATTTCTTCATCTACTAGTTTTTCAAGACCTAAATGGTCTTTGAATAACATAATATCCTGAAAGTCAGAAGGCAAAAACAAAGGCTTTGCTTTGGCGAGGGGGATTTGCTCTTTTTGCTTGTCTTCTAATCTTCCAATATCAAAGCTCTCTGCACCGTAGGGACTGAAAACACGGGGTTCTTGCACGCCTCCAAGGTCGCCTGCAAGCTCGGGGACACGCTCACGGGCATACTGAAACCACTGCAAAACATCCAGAAATTTATCTTCTCTGAGGGAGGCTCCTTTGATGCCACTGAGCAAGGTGTAAGTCAAAATTCCTTGTCCGTATTGACTTGCTTCGTGACTAGATTGCCCCGAAGTACAGCCCGAAATGATGTGTAAACCTGAACGGTCTTTCATTTTGTCTAAGGCTCTGACGGTGGAGGATTCTAAATCTCTCTTGGAAGTGAGGTTTTCGATTGCCCTGCCCGAATGACAAGCATCTAAGATCAAGATTTGTTTCTTGGCTCGGAGTCCATTGAGAATATCAGTCAGCTCACGGCTAGAAACGGTGCTACTTGCCAAGATGCTTGGGTCTTCAAACTTAAAACTTTGGGCTTCTTGGGTGAGGAAGTAAAAATCACCTTCTTGTCCGCCCCAGTTGATGCCGTGCCCTGCCATATAGACCACGACTACGTCTTGATGTCGCACTTTCTTTCTGATTTCTTGGAAAGTAGCTAGGATATTGTCTTTGGTCGGTTTTTTCTTGGGGTCTGTTTGGTCTGAATTGAGGAGGTAGGTAAAGACCTTGTTTTTTTCTATGCTTTCAAAGAAAGGCTTCCCTGCGATTTGTAGGGCATTTTGTATGTCTGCGGCATCTTTGGAAGAGAAGGCGAGGTTGATTTCTGAGTTGGCATACTCTGAAACACCAATACACAAGACATAAAAACTAGGTTCAGAGAATAAATCTTCTTCTTCTAGCTCTATGTCTTCGGAAGTTTGGGTTTTCTTTTTATCGTCATCTTCGTCTCCGCCTCTTTTTTTGAAGGTGGCTTTCCAAGTTTTGGGGGCTGTAAAATGAAGCGAGACAGGGCGAGAAACGAGCCAATTCTCATCGTGGTATGCCTTGACTTCTATCAAATTATCCGCATCGGGTTGGATGAGGTAGTGGTCTTGGAGGTCTATTAAAATCACTAGACTATCTTTTTGGGAGAGTTTTTCTAGTTCTATTTTCTGTAAAACTGCTCTTACTTCAGGATGAAGTGTATCAGGAATATTCAAAGCAAATACTCTTGCGTCAGCAAACGCCTCCTTGCCATTGATATAGACAGGTACTTTGCCTATTCCTCCCCCTTGGTTTATGAGTTTAATTTCTAATACAGGTTTTTCGGGTGTGATTTGCCCTAGATTGATTTTAGGATAGAACCTTACTTTCTCGAATTTCTCTATGTTTCGGAGTGGCTCATCTGAGTAGCTAAGTAGTTTTTTCCAAAGCCCAGGCTCATAGTAGCGGTCTTTTAACTGCTCCAATTCTATGATCTCACTGCCTGCCACGAAGTGAATCAGCTTGTCCATCCCCGCAGGTGTGCCATCAAAGCGGCCGTCTGGGGTGATGATTACATAATCTTGGTTATCTCCTGCTACGGGTATGAGTGTGCAGATTTCTTTGTAATTCTTAAAGTCCCAGAAGGTGAGGGAGTTTTGTTCATTGCGTGTGATAAATCGAGTGCTGTCTGGGAGCAAGTGTATGGATCGGACACTTCCGTAGCCTGATTTAAAAGTGCCTAGTTCCTTGCCTGTGGCTAAATCCCAATGTTTCACTGTTTTATCTGCACTCCCTGTCAAAAAAGACTTGGCATCGGGTAATAAGATGATTTCATCAATATAATCTGTATGCCCCGCAAAAGTTTGAATTTCCTTGCCTGTGGCTAAATCCCAATGTTTTACTGTATTATCAGAACTACTTG
>JBBRUH010000640.1:0-2265 GCA_038248005.1 Cytophagales bacterium
AATGGTGTGCTTGTTGGCATAATAAGTAAAATTATCTTGCATCTGGAAAGTAGAGTAACTTAGCCTATTATTAGGTGTAAATGGCTCAAAACCAAAAGTAGTATAGTTGATATTATCAGTGTTTCCTAGAATTTCTACTAATGGAAAGAAAGAACCTTTCTGCCCACGATCTTCATTTTGATAAGTATAGCCTACGATAAGGTTATTAGACATTTTACCACCGAAGGTAGAGTTTAGCTCAGCTACTACAGAGTGAATAGTCTCAGTTTGAGCATAGTTAGAGTTTGCAAAGTTCAATGAATTAATAGTACCACGGCGATTTCCTCTACCTAATGATGCACTATTACTTACCAAAACATCATTTTCTGAGGTAAAATAGCTATAACGAATGCTTGCTCTGTGGTTCTTATTAATGTTATAATCTAGTTTGGCTAATAATTTATCACTACGTACCTGAAAATCATATCCTTCATAAGGACCTGTCTGGTAATTAAAGTTATCGCTCAAATAAGAACTCAAAGCATCTAGGTCAGAAGCTAATACCCGTGTTACGTTAGTACCTGTTAAGCCAGGTCGGCTTGCTAAGAAAGGAGTAGCAGGGGCAGTTTCACGCTCAAACTCACCATTTACAAAGAAAAACAGTTTATTCTTAATAATAGGCCCACCTAAACGGAAACCAGTCTGATAAGTATTAAAATTATTTGCTATTACTTCTGCACCTCGTGCTTCCTTTCCTAAGAGACCCTGATTACGAAAAGTATAAAACAATGAGCCAGAGAAGTCATTCGTACCACTTCTAGTAATGGCATTGATACCTGCACCCGTAAAACCAGCCTGACGCACATCATAAGGAGCCAAGTTTACTTGGATTTCTTGGATAGCATCCAAACTGATAGGGGATTGTCCTGTACGACCACCTGGTTGGTCAGATAAACCAAAGCTGTTATTAAAAATAGAACCATCAATACTGATGTTGTTAAAACGGCTATCTTGACCTGAGAACGAACGACCATTTGCTTGAGGAGTCAAACGAGTAAAGTCATTGATAGAACGATTAATGGTAGGCAAAGAATTGATAGTTTCGGTAGAGATATTGGTTGCAGCACCAGTACGATCAGAGCTAAAAGTATCGTTTCTGTCTGCTACTACCTCTATTTCGCCTAATTCTGTTGATTCATCTGGCAATTTCACATTTAATGTTGTAGCATTGCCTAGGTTAAGATTGATATTCTCAATCACTTGTTCTTTGTATCCTACAAACGAAATTGTTAATTTGTAAGGACCTCCGACACGCATTGCGGGGATATTAAAACGCCCTTCTGTATTTGATGAAACTCCATATTGAGTTCCAGAGGGTGTATGAACAGCTACTACGGTAGCACCTGGCAAAATGTCTCCTTTTGAGTCGGTTACATATCCATTCATACTAGAAGTAGTAACCCCCTGTGCTTGTGCAGTGTGAACCACAAGACATAAGCTGAGAGCTAATCCTAAAATTTGTAAAATCTTTTTCATACCAAAAAATAATTTTATGTTATAAGTTAAAATTCAATGCAAAGGTAAGCTTTTGAATTTTTCTAATAATCACCTTATTTTTAAATAATTGTTAAGTAATTTATTGTGCTATATTAATATTTCTTAGCATTAGCCATTTTAACATAATAAAATTTGCATTATATAAAATAAATGATTATAAATTGCCCTAAATTTTGAGTCATGCTTGTTTCATCGTTCATTTAAAAAATGAAGTAAACAAACAAAAAAATGATTTCAGAAAATAAATCAAACAAAAAACAAATATTATTTTTCAAAAGAAATAAACACAAAATATAATTTCAAAAAATCCCAATCTAAATATTTAGAAAATCAACTCTCCATTTCACCTCTTATCAAAAAAATATTTTTTCAAACATTTTCTTTATTTTTGTGTTTTATACTATTCAAAAACTTTTATTTTTTTGTATTATTCTTAGAATATGTTATCTACTCCTACCACTTCTTCCTCAAAACCCATACTCTGGACTCGCAACTTTATCATAATGACTTGCATCAACTTGTTTATGTCAGCAGGGTCATTCCTTCTTATTCCTATATTACCTCTCTTTGCTGAGAAGGTGATGGGGGCAGGTAAAACCGAAATTGGATACATTGTCGGCATTTATACTCTTTCAGCTTTGTTCTCTAGACCTATTACTGGAGTAGCTTTAGATACTGTTGGACGAAAATCTACTTACTTAGCCGGTTTATTTTTATTTGTACTGATAA
>JBBRUH010000641.1:0-2248 GCA_038248005.1 Cytophagales bacterium
CATCATGCTTGCCATCAATAATTGGGATAGTCCGCATCATAAAGTAAACTTAGGAGGGCTTACCTGCGACTCTATGGACTACTATAACTCTGAGATGCATAGCTCAGAAGTATTCTTACCTATTATAGAAAAAGGAGAAAAGCAATATATCGGCTTTTTTCACACTGGGGCATACCAAGAATCGCTTGGAGGCTACGGAGGGATTCAGCATTGTCTGATTCCAGCACCTCCTCATGTGATTATAGACCGTGATGAAAAAGGAAACGTAACAAGTCGTCTCTTTGCAGAAGCCCAGACAAGTGAAGGGATGCTAAAGATATTGGGTTACATATAATATCATACATGTAATGTTAATGAATAAATTCAATATTTTTTTTAGCACTTTTTTAGCACTTTTTTTGCTCACTACGTATGTATATTAAAAATAAAAACGTTATCACTAAATAAAATATATAATAAAGCGTTAAACAAAATTTTGATTATGAAAAAAATTATCATCACCCTCTGCTTACTTGCTCTTATTGGCTTTTCTTCTTGTGCAAAGAGATACACTTGCCCTACTTACTTGCAAAACACTGAAGAAGAAAAGGATAAGCGTGCAAAAAACACACAAGATCAAGATATAAGTGAAGAAAAAACTGAAGTACGTAGTTAAGTCAGAGATGCGTTATAAGTTATTGGTTATGAGTTTTTAATAATTTGATAGTGAATGTTTTACATACACTATATCCGATAATTATTTTGATACTCTTACTTCTACTACTTAAAAACCTCAAAAAATAAGCAATTACTGTTTTTTGAGGTTTTTATTTCTTTAGTAAAATGCTAAAAATAACGCACAATCAAGTTATAAATAGCTGATTACTAAAATCTCACTAAAACTCACGTTATTTATAACTTATAATTCATCTCTCACTTATAAAATATTCAAGACTTGTTCTTTGATTTTGTCAAGTTCTTCTTTCATCTCTACTACATAGCGCTGAATCATGGCATCATTGGCTTTAGAGCCTATTGTATTAATCTCCC
The DNA here is from genome assembly GCA_038248005.1 of Cytophagales bacterium. Classification (GTDB taxonomy): domain Bacteria; phylum Bacteroidota; class Bacteroidia; order Cytophagales; family Microscillaceae; genus JAABSX01. The sequence goes on from JBBRUH010000641.1 coordinate 1,030, forward strand.
TGCCTATCTCTTGACTGATAAAATTGAGTTTTTTTCCTCCATCTTCACTATTTTTAAGGGTTTCTAGAAAATAATCAAGATGATTTTTAAGCCTTACTTTTTCTTCTGTAATGTCTAGTTTTTCGATGAAGTAGATCATTTCTTGCTCAAAGCGGTTGCGGTCAAACATCTCATTCTGTCCTATGTCTTTGATGCGACTTTCTAACCTTTGCTTGATATTTTCTACTCTTTGTGGGTCTTGGTCTTCTACTTGCTTGAGTGCATTGCGGATTTTCAAGATATTTTCCTCAAAACTTTCTCCCAGTACCTTGCCTTCATCAGCACGAAAAGATTTACATTTTTCTAGGCTTTCTTTAAATACTCTGAGCAAAATCTCCCAGTTTTCATTGTTATCTTCTTCACTCATTAGGTTAGGCTGTAGCACATCAGGCATCAGAGTAGCTATTCTAAATACATCGCTTTCATTTGCCCCTAGTTTTTGAGCCGCTTCTTTGAGGCTTATATAGTAGCTCTTAAGCACGTCAAAGTTAAGTTTGCTATTGGTTTGTCCACCTCCTTTGAGTTGATAATCTAGGGTAACGGCAATCTTCCCTCTCTGTAGCTCGTCTTTTAGGAGGTTTCGTAATACAAGTTCTTTTTCGGCTGGAAAATTACGAGGCAAGCGAAAATTAATATCTAAAAACTTAGAATTGAGTGATTTGACTTCTACCAAAGCCATTAGTTGGTCATTCTCAAACTGCACACTACCGAAACCGGTCATAGAAGTAATCATAGATTTATCAGAGTTTAGGTTAAAATCAATCAAAAAAGCGTAATTTTGAAGCATATTTTAGCTCAATGCTTTTTTTGGCTTGGTAAAATTAATAAAAAAATTAAACCTTATTACGATTATGAAATTTGGAGTAGTAGTTTTTCCAGGTTCTAACTGCGATGAAGACCTTGTATATGTGTTGCGTGAGCAAATGGAGCAAGAAGTAATCAAGCTTTGGCACAAAGATACTGATTTACAAGGATGTGATTTTATCTTAGTGCCTGGTGGTTTTTCTTATGGAGATTATTTGCGTTCTGGGGCAATTGCTCGTTTTTCACCTATCATGAATAATGTATCAGAGCATGCCAAGAGAGGGGGATATGTGTGGGGGATTTGTAATGGATTTCAGATTCTGACCGAAGCTGGTTTATTAGAAGGTGCATTGCTTAAAAACCTTAACCAAAAATA
>JBBRUH010000642.1:0-2243 GCA_038248005.1 Cytophagales bacterium
CTTATAGTAATAATCAGAATGCATCATTGGTCAGCCCTGTTTTTGATTTTAGAAGTCTTAGTAATCCTAGTATCAGTGCTTCCGTTTTTATTAACACGGAAGCAGATTATGATGGCTTACAGCTACAAGCAAGCACCGACCTAGGGCAGACATGGCAGACCGTAGGGGGGCTGAATACAGGTTTAAATTGGTATAACAATAATAGCAGTGATTTACCTTTTGCTAGTGCAGGCTTTACCAATGTGGCTTGGAGCGGAAAAGAAACTAGCTGGAAAACAGCTACACACAGTTTAGCAGGCTATTCAGGTGAATGTCAGGTACAGTTACGGTTTTTGTTTATTTCTGATAATTCAGAAATTGGAGCTGGAGTAGCCATAGATAATATTAATATAGGGCAATTAGGCGGCCCTACTGCTTTGGAGAATGAATTGGCACAAAGCCTTAAGATTTTCCCTAACCCTACCGAAGACTTTGTATATCTAGAAATAGACAATGCTATTAATATCAATAAATCTTGGCATCTATCTCTTTGGGATACAAGAGGTAAGAAAGTATGGGAACAAAATGCTCCTCTAAATGAGTTACTCAAAGGAGAAGAACGCATTAAGATTTCTTTACAAAATCTACCCAAAGGCTTGTATATCTTGCAAGTAGGAGTAGAGAATCAGCGTGTGGAGAAGAAAATAGTTTTGAGGTAAATACTGATTTAAAAAAGACTTTCTGAGTTTCAAAAACTCAGAAAGTCTTATATTTATGAGCTGGCTTCTATTTTTAATTTTTCTTCGATTACTTTAAAATATTTTTCGTATTCCTCTGATTTGATAAGTTCATTTAGTTTTTTCCAAGTTGATGTGTAAGATTGAATGTGCGGATTTTAAAAACCTTTAGAAACAGAAATAGATACTAAACAAATCCAAATAGAACAATGGATGCAAAGCTGTTTGTGTGAGGTTTTTGAGGGTAAGGCAACAGCTAACAGTGTCAGGCTTTTGTAATGCCTTCATATTCCCTTTTTTGTGTGTCATTCTGCAAGAATCTGCTATACAGCGTAGCCTTTTTCACACTTTCAGATTTCTACGAAATGACAGTATTGGGTTGTCATTCTGCAAGAATCCTCACCTCCATTGGTATTCCATAAAAAAATACCAATAGAGGTGGGAGTTCTGTTATTCTAATTTTGGAGCTTTTGAAATAATCGTCCTCATCAAGCTAGGAAACCAGCATTGTAACCATACAAGCACTTTTCCATGATTCGTAAATACATAATTTCTTTTCCGTTTTATGATAGCCCTCACCATTACTTTCGCAGCTTTGTCCGTAGGCCACATTAAGTTTTTCGGACGTGGATCTGTACGATCAGGATGCCACACTCCTTCATTATCAACTCTAGCTATCTCCGACACCACAAATCCAGGATGCAATGTAGTACAACTTACACCAGTACCTATTAATTCAACCTGTAAAGTCAGACCAATGGAAAGCACTGCAGCCTTTGAGGCTCCATAGGCTCCTATATTAGGATTAGGAAGATAAGCCCCTATACTGCCCACTAAGCCAATCCTACCCTTGTTTTGCTTCAAATATGGCAGAGCATATTTAACTGTTAAGGCTAACCCAGTAACATTACCTTGTAATTGTCTATTCCAATCTTTGGCTGTTAACTTCTCTATGCCTCCCATCACACCAAAACCAGCATTGGCCACAACAACATCCAGACGACCCCATGTAGTTATTATTTGTTGAGCCGCAGTTTCAATGTCTTTTTCTTCCATAATATCTACTGGAATTACCAATGCTTCCCCACCTGAGTTCTTAATCTCTTGTGCCAAGGCTTCTAACAATTCTTTACGTCTGGCTGAAAGTACTACCTTATATCCTAATCTTACCCATTCAAAGGCCATGGCTTTGCCAATGCCAGCCGAAGCACCAGTTATCCAAACTACGTTTTCTTTTGTATTTGTCATTTCAAGTTTTATTTAGTAGAGTTGCTTTTTTAAACTGACAGTTTGCAGCTACAAAAAGTAGGCGATTTCAAAGCCCTTGACTTTCGGTTAAGCACAAACCTTAATACGAAGCACAATGATTCATTTAACCACTGAATCTGTCTTTGGAACACAAAACCCGCCTTTTGGGTAGGTGCTGCTAGTGGTTCGTTGTTTTTTTCGGTCATGAAGTGTCTGTCGATTGCTCAGTGTCTTGGTGCATTGGCTTGCAGTTATTACTGCCCATAAATTGACTATTGA
>JBBRUH010000643.1:0-2239 GCA_038248005.1 Cytophagales bacterium
ATGTTAGAAGCAACACTTTGTTGCTCACGTAGCTTTTCAGCACAACGCACTGCAAAGTTAGCGACATACTCCTTTACCTCTTGAAAATCTTTACTTGTCTTTTGGAAAGACAAAGAACATATCGCCATTTTTTTGGCTTCGGGGATGTCAGATAATTCAATACAAGGCTTGGCCCGTAGTTCAAGAACGGTTCGTAGCCCTGTAATAGTGAGTTGCTTACGAATCCATGCATCAGGCTTTTGACAAAGTTGCCAAGCTGTCCAGATAGCAAATGAATTGAGTTTACTACTAAGGTTTCTGCCAATGCCCCAAATCTCACTAACAGGAAGTTTTTCTAGGACTTCTCTTATTTCTGCTTCATCGTTTAAGACGCAAACACCATTGCCTAGTCCTTTTTTGGTACGTGATTTAGCAATATGATTGGCGATTTTGGCGAGTGTCTTTGTAGGAGCAATGCCTACTGATACAGGAATCCCTGTCCACTGCTTGACTCTCTTACGGATTTGTGTGCCTGTTTCTTCTAAGCCATCCACCTTGAATCCCTCTAAATCTAGGAAAGCCTCATCAATAGAATAGACTTCTATGCGAGGCACTAAGCTTGAAAGTGTGTTCATCACTCTTGCAGACATATCACCATAGAGCGTGTAGTTAGAGGAAAATACAGCTACTTGATTGCTTTTTATGATGTCTTTGACCTTAAAAAGAGGTACTGCCATTCCTATCCCCAAGTGCTTGGCTTCCTCTGAGCGAGCTACTACACAGCCATCATTATTGGACAAAACCACAATGGGTTTCTGCTCCAAATCTGGGCGAAATACTCGCTCACAAGAGGCATAGAAATTATTACAATCTACCAATGCTACCATATTAAAAACTATGAATACAATGTTTGACAATACCCCAAATCTCAAAATCGCTTTGTGTCTCTAATGCAATGGATTTTGTATCGTTTTTATCACTCTTTAATCTCCATTCATTTTGATGCAAACTCAGCCTTCTCAATACAAAAGCACCTTCTACTACTGCAAGGGCAATGGCATTATCAGTAGGAGAGAGTGAGCGATCTATCACTAGAATATCACCCACACGAATACCCTCAATGGCATCACTTTCATTGCGTACAAAGAAAGTAGCAGAAGGATTCTGAACTAAGAGTGCATTCAAGTCTAGAGAAGCATCGTGATAGTTTTCAGCAGGAGAGGGAAAAGCCATAATTATTGTTTTACTTCATCACACAACACAGATACGATGCGTTTTGTTAAAATATGTAGCAAATATAGTTATTTAGCTCAAATATTGTGCAAAAGATAGATTGGCTTTGCTTGGAGGGGTATTTTTTTTTGAGAGGGGTGGGGGAGGAGTAATCATGAATTATTTAGTCTCTGCTATCTCTTCCCCATCACTCCATCAACGCCACCTGCTTATAATAATTCAGGATGATTTGAGGCTTACCATTGTCTTTGTAGTGGGTACTATTGTCTGGGGTTGGGTTTCTTACCTAACAGTTTGGATATGTGATAGTAAGCTTTTAGATTTGTGTATTCAATACTTTTACAACGTAAAACCAGTGGGAGTAGTAACCTATAATCAAAATAACACACCAAAAACAATCAGATTATGAGCAAAAAGGGAATCATCTATATTTTACTGAATCCAAGTTTTATTCAATGTGTCAAGATTGGTAAAACTCAACGTACTTCTGAGGAAAGGGCCAAGGAAATCTATAGACAAGCAAAGACAGGTATCCCTACTGAGTTTGTGGTTGCCTATGAACAGGAGGTAAGTGATTGTGATTTGGTAGAGAAACTAGTTCATCAGACTCTTGAAAAACATAGAATAAATAATGATAGAGAGTTCTTTAATATCCCTTTAAAACAGGCTATAATTACGGTCGGGCATATAATCTCAGAACTGAAGAAACAACATAAGTTAGACTTTGTAGAGCAGCATACACAGGTATTTACACCCAAGAGCTGGTGGGAGAATCTCACATTTATCTAGCCAATCATCAAAGTCAGTACCTTGTTCTTTTTCCTTACCTTCATCATACTTTGGGTTAAGGCTAATAGTAACATACTTGTTCTTGAGATTGATATCACCTGTAAAGAAACATGGAAAAACTTCTTTATAATACAGCTTAGTTTTTTTGGATTGATTGAATTCTTCTATTAAACTTTCTTCTGGGTTTGAATGGATTTGTTTAAAATATTCTTGAAGAGCTTTTTTCATGATTTGTTAA
>JBBRUH010000644.1:0-2227 GCA_038248005.1 Cytophagales bacterium
CCCTGCGATAATCTGCAATAGCGTACTTTTTCCACTTCCACTTTCACCTGTGAGCGTGGTGATTTCTCCTTTTTTGGCAGTAAGGTTGATGTCCTTTAAAAGTTGGCTACGCCCTGCAAATCGATAAGCGATGTTTTTTAACTCTAGGCTTTTGATATCTGAAAGTGGAATCTTTTTATCCGTTATTTCTGTAAGTTTTTCATTTTCTTGGTTTATATCCTCCTCTTTTCCGTGGTTCGTGTCCTCTCTTCCGTGGTTCGTGTCTTCACGAACCAATGCTGACGAGGTAAGTTCTACGATTCTGTCAAAGGCAACTTTTGCTTCTTGGATAGGAATGATAAGCAAAGCCAAACTCACGACCGAACTCAAAATGTTACCACTAATCGTCAAAATAGCCATCAATACGCCCAACTCAATCACTTTATAAAATACAAAATAAGAAGAAATCCCTAAAACAGCCGTCAGGAAAGCTACACTCGTAATGCCTGACAGAAAACTTAAGCGAATCTGTACTTTTCCCAAGTCGAATATGCTATCTTGCAAAATGCCGTATTTGAGTTGATTTTTGTGGTTAAAATAATCTACTTTATCAAAAGTCTTGATGTCGCTAATGCCCTGAATAGTATCAATGTAATTGCTCTCTACCATGGCAAAGCTCTGCATCACTTCTCTTTGGCTATTGATAATCAAGCGATTAAAAGCGTAAATCACCCAGAAAATAATGGGCAAGCAACACAAAGCAATCAGGGCAATCTGCACATTGTAAAAAAACAGAAAAACCATAGAAACCACTATCACCAATACATCTATCAAAACTTGGTTGGTTAGCTGACTGATCACTCTTTGGATTCTAGCCGTATCGTGCAGTCTCGTAGTCAAATCTCCTATCTTGCGGGTATCAAAAAAAGGCTTGGGCAAGTGCAGTAATTTTGCAAAAAAATCGTGCATTAAGCGATTGTTAAAATCTCTACTCTGACGATTGAGCAACCACTGACGGGCAGCACTAAGACCCACACGTGCCGATAAAAGCAAAGCCACCAACACAATACCCAAAATCAGACGGTTAATATTTTTAGAAGGCAAAATATCATCTATCAATTTTTGTGAAAAAATAGCCATCACCAAACCCAAAACAGCCATCATTACGCCCAATACCAAGCTAATAGAAAGAATATCCAAATCTTCTTGAATCAATTGCCATAGCCAACGTTGCTTGTATTGCGTCTGGATTTTGGAAGTTTGAAAATCTGTATTGGGTGAAAGCGTAAGACAGGTTTTGGACACCCAAAGTTTTTCTATTTCTTGCTCACTAAGTGCGTAAACGCCTTTGGCTGGGTCTGAGATAAGAAAAGAAGTAGTATCCTTGTGTTTCCCTTTGACAGATTTAGCAACTTGCGGAACGGCAATGACATAATGTTGCATTCCATTTTCTAAATGAAGATGCAGAATCACAGGCTCGCCGTGTTCTGTGAGTGCAGCGATGTCTGCCTTGCAACCCTCTGCCTCAAAGCCCAAAGCCTGAGCGGCTTGATACATCCCTAACAGTGTAGTTCCTTCCTTGCTCGTTCCGCCCAATGCACGTATTTTTTCTAAAGTACTATTGCCTCCATAGTATCTCATCATCGCCAACAAACAAGCCACTCCGCAGTCGCTTTTTTATTGTTTTAGTAAGTGTTATTTTTTTTGTTTGTTGATTTGGGTTTTATGAAGCATAGTTATATGGTTTGGTTTATAGAAGAAGTCAGCTATTTTATTTCTTGGTCAGTGTATTCTAAGAGTTTCTCAATCTTCACCTCTCCTTTAAAGTTCTTGACTAATTTATGGTCTGTGTCATAGATAAAAATAGAAGGAACACTTAAAGAGCCGAATGACTTGTAAAATGCTTCTACATCTACTTTTAAGACTTTCAGAAAAGGAATTTGAGTGAGTTTATATTTTTTAGAGAATGACTGTATAGCCTTGATGCTTTCCGAAGAAATCAATAGAACTTGTGTATCTTTGAATTGAGCTTGTTGCTTATAGATTTCACTTGCTTCGTATTGGCAATGCTCACACTCAGAATTAAAATAAATGAGTAAAATAGATTGATTTTCTACTAAATCCTTGGGCGTAAATTGACTACTATCTTCTAAATGATAAAATGTAAAATCGGGAAGGCTTCGGATATTCTCCTGAATGGCTTTTTTCTGCTTTATCTTCTTCTGCATACTGTAAAGCATGAAAGCCC
>JBBRUH010000645.1:0-2212 GCA_038248005.1 Cytophagales bacterium
TATTATCAAGCAGATACATTTTTATAATAACCTTAATTATTCAAGCTCCACAAAAATTGTCAGATAACCAAAAACACTTCGTTTATGGGAAAAAGAAGGCAAAATAAAATCTCATAGAACAGCAGGAGGACACCGCAGGTACGAAATTACCGATTTATTAGGCTCAAAAAAAGAAAAATCTTTAACTGTTGCATACGCTCGTGTAAGTTCACAGAACCAAAAAGACGATTTAGAACGGCAAAAACTAGTTTTAGAAGCCTATTGTGCCTCAAAAGGTTATAATTTTGAAATAATTTCAGACCTAGGTAGTGGTATGAATTACCAAAAAAAAGGCTTAATTAAACTGATCAAATTACTATGTTCTTATCAAATTGATAGGCTTGTCATAACCCATAGAGATAGATTATTGCGTTTTGGAAGTGAGTTAATTTTTTCTTTGTGTGAAATTTTTGCTTGTGAAGTAGTGATTATCAATAAAAGCGAACAAAGTACTTTTGAGGAAGATTTAGCCAGTGATGTATTAGAAATTATTACTATTTTTTCTGCTCGTTTATATGGGAGTAGAAGCCATAAAAACAAAAAAATAGTAGAAGACTTACAAAAAGTGGCTAATAATTTAAGGTAAAAATGAAGAGCCTTAAAATTCGTTTAGAACTCAATAATAAGGAAGTGACCCTAGCTAAAAAACATGCTGGTGTAGCTAGGCACGCCTATAATTGGGGTTTAGATGTTTGCAATAAGGCTTTTGAAAACAAACAAAAACGACCTTCTGCCATTGATTTACATAAAAAATTAGTTGCAGAAGTAAAATCAAAAAACGCTTGGTATTATGAAGTGTCTAAATGCTCCCCTCAACAAGCCTTGCGAGATTTGGACACAGGTTTCCAAAGATTTTTTAAAAAAGTAAGTAAATATCCAAGATTCAAAAAGAAAGGCACAAAAGACAATTTTTACTTAGAAGGCAATATCGAACTTAAAAATAACTGTATCAAATTACCTCATTTTGGCTGGATAAAATTAAGTGAAAAACTAGCCGATATAAAAGGCATTAAAAATGTTCGGATTTCAAGGCGAGCAGAACATTGGTTTGTGAGTTTCAAGGTTGAGCTGCCAAAAGTGAAATACAAAATCAAAAAAGATACACCTGTTGGTGTAGATTTAGGTATAAAAGACTTGGCTACTTTATCTGATGGACAAGTTTTTCCTAATCTTAGACCTTATAAAAAGTACAAAAGAAAATTAAAGATAGAACAGAGGAAATTATCTAGAAAATTTCAGAAAGGTAAAAAAGAACAATCTAAAAATTATCAAAAACAGAGAACAATCCTAGCCAAAATTCACTACAAAATTGCTTGCATTCGTGAAGATGCTTTACACAAACTCACGACCTATCTGGCCAAAAACCACAGCAAGATAGTCATAGAGGATTTGAACGTGAGCGGAATGAGCAAAAACCACAAATTGGCAAGTGCTATTTTAGACGGAGGTTTTTATGAATTTCGGAGGCAATTAAGCTACAAATGTGAATGGTATGGCTCAAAATTGATAGTAGCAGATAGATTTTTTGCAAGTTCAAAGACTTGTTGTCAATGTGGCACCATCAAAAAAGATTTGCAACTAAAAGACAGAATGTATCATTGTGATGCTTGCCGTTTTCATACAGGAAGAGATTTGAATGCAAGCATCAACTTAAAGAACTTGGCGGTGAGTTCCACCGCATCTGCCTGTGGAGTGTCAAACAATCCCAAGCCTTCGGGCAAGGGGACACTACGAAGCAGGAAGTAAACAGCAAATGTATAAGTTTGTGTAAGTTTTATGGAACGGAGACTGAGCCTAGTACTTAATAATCACCTAAGGTGTCTCTATATTTATTAATAGCTTATTTTCTCTTAGAAAAAAACACTTAATTTCTACCTCAGACTATTCAGCATAAGAAGATACCAATGGCATAAAACTTTCGTATATACCTCCAAATAAGAATATAAACGAAACTTTTACTACAATCCAAAGTAAATACATTCAACTTTTGAGTATTTCTTTTTGATACCCACTTTCCGTGCTTTATGCAGAGCAGATAAGCAATACTATGCTGTTTTTTTTGATATATCTGCCCTTAAAAACTATTTAAGCATTACATTAGTAAATATTTTTGATTGGGCATTGAATATTTAAAATATATTCTTATTATTGTGTATCATAAGTATAAAGCAAA
>JBBRUH010000646.1:0-2210 GCA_038248005.1 Cytophagales bacterium
CATTGAGCAAGTACAAGGCGAACCTGAATATCTTCAAGACCTTGTGAAACGCTACCAAGAGCTTGAGCAACAACTGGATGGCGACTGTAGAAATGCCTTACAAGGATGGGCTGATACCCTCAAACGCTATCAAGCTGATAAATACCAATTCCAAGTAAGGGATAAAATAATAGAGCAAGATTTATTTACAATTTCGCTTTCAGGCACGAAGATTCCAAAGGTAAGTCTGCCTAAATACCAAGATTGGGGAGATGTCTTGCAGTGGATTCTGACAGAGAATGCTCCTGGATTTTTCCCTTTTGCGTCGGGTGTATTCCCACTCAAAAGACAAGGCGAAGACCCTACCCGTATGTTTGCTGGTGAAGGTGGCCCTGAAAAAACTAACAGACGTTTTCACTACCTTTCTAAAGGAATGCCTGCCAAAAGACTTTCTACAGCTTTTGATTCAGTAACATTGTATGGTGAAAATCCTGACCACAGACCTGATATTTATGGTAAAATAGGCAATTCGGGCGTAAGTGTGGCTACCTTAGATGATGCCAAGAAACTCTACTCAGGTTTTAACCTTTGTAATCCTAGTACTTCTGTTTCTATGACCATCAATGGGCCCGCTCCGATGATTCTGGGCTTTTATATGAATGCTGCCATTGACCAACAATGTGAGCTATACATCAAAGAGAATGGACTAGAAGCTGAAGTAGAAGAGAAAATCAAAAAGATTTACCAAGAAAAAGGCATTGAAAGACCTCAATATGCAGGGGCATTACCCGAAGGAAATGGTGGTTTAGGTTTGATGCTTTTGGGTGTAACGGGCGACCAAGTGCTTCCCAAAGAGAAATACGCAGAAATTAGAGCCTATGCTTTAGCACAAACTCGTGGCACTGTCCAAGCAGATATTCTCAAAGAAGACCAAGCACAGAATACTTGTATTTTCAGTACTGAATTTGCCCTCAGAATGATGGGAGATATTCAGCAGTATTTTATAGATGAAAAGGTAAGGAATTTTTATTCGGTGTCTATTTCGGGTTATCACATTGCTGAGGCAGGTGCAAATCCTATTACGCAATTGGCTCTCACGCTGTCCAATGGATTTACCTTTGTAGAGTATTACCTGAGCAGAGGAATGAACATTGATGATTTTGCCCCTAATTTGTCTTTCTTCTTCTCTAACGGAATGGATCCTGAGTATTCTGTTCTGGGTAGAGTAGCAAGACGCATCTGGGCAAAAGCGATGAAGTATAAGTACAATGCCAACGAACGCAGTCAGAAGCTGAAATACCACATTCAGACCTCAGGCAGAAGCTTGCATGCTCAAGAGATTGCTTTCAATGATATTCGTACTACTTTACAAGCTCTTTATGCCATTTATGATAACTGTAACTCTCTGCATACCAATGCTTATGATGAGGCTATCACTACGCCTACAGAAGAATCTGTAAGACGTGCTGTAGCCATTCAGATGATTATCAACCACGAATTAGGGTTGGCAAAAAATGAAAATCCTTTACAAGGTGCTTTTATCATAGAAGAGCTTACTGAACTCGTAGAAAAAGCAGTTTATACAGAATTTAAGTCTATTTCTGAGCGTGGGGGTGTATTGGGAGCAATGGAGCGTATGTACCAACGCTCTAAAATCCAGGATGAATCTATGCACTATGAGATGAAAAAACACACGGGCGAATTGCCTATCATTGGGGTCAATACTTACCTAGATGAGCAAGGCTCTCCGACTATTATCCCTAGCGAAGTACGCCGTTCTACAACTGAAGAAAAGGAGTTTGCCATTACTACTCGTGATGCTTTTCACCAACGCAATGAGGCTCAGGCTTTACTTACTTTGCAGCATCTTAAAGAAGTTTCCATTGCCAATGGTAATATCTTTGATGCTTTGATGGAATGTGCCAAATTCTGTTCACTAGGGCAGATGTCGCAAGCATTGTATGAAGTAGGTGGACAGTATAGACGAAATATGTAGTATTATATTGGAACACTGATAAGACAGATAAGACGGATTAACACAGATGATAAAAAATCCGTGTTCTAAACTTTATGGAACACGGATAAGACGGATTTGACGGATAGGCACAGATAATAAAAAATCCGTGTAAACCTGTCTAATCCGTAGAATCCGTGTTCTAAACTTTATGGAACACTGATAAGACGGATTAGACGGATTAACACAGATGATAAAAAATCCGTGTAAACCTGTC
>JBBRUH010000647.1:0-2206 GCA_038248005.1 Cytophagales bacterium
TAGGCAAAACGCTGTACCGTCTAAAAGATGGTCAGTTTCAGATAGTCTATCCTAGTAAGAAGAAACGCCGTTACTGAGAACCATTTCTTGGGGAAGTTTTCCCTCAAGCAAAAAAGTATCAGGAAAAGATATCTCAAATCTAGTTCCCTGCTTGGGTGCTGTATAGACTTCAAGCTCACCTTCAAAACTGCTTACTCTACTCTCTATATTTTTGAGACCCAAGCCAGAAGAGTATATATTTAGGCGATTCTGGGCTTCTTTTAGATTAAAGCCTATCCCATTATCTTCATATATAAAATAAATTCTCTCAGATTCAAGATAAAATCTAAGCGTAATTGTAGAAGCTTCGGCATATTTGAGGGCATTGCTGACGAGCTCTTGAGTGATTCTGTAGATAGAGAGTTCTAGGGCTGTATCTAAGGTGTGGAAAACTATCTTCTATCAATACTTTACAGTGTGTGTGTTTGCTGAGATTAACTCCCTCTGCGATTTGATCTACGGATTTTTTAAGCCCAAATTTCTCTAAAACCATAGGTGAAATTGCCTCAGAGATATTTCTTACATTTTGTAAGGTATTATTGATAAGCGTCTTGCTTTCTTGCAATGCTTCTTTGATTTGCTCATTGGAGTTGGTTTCTGGCACCAAGAGATTGGTATAAAGGATTAGGGTAGATAGATTTTCCCCTATCTCATCAGGCAAGTCTTGGGCGATTCGCTTTCTCTCAATCTCTTGAGATTCAAAACCTGCTCTAAACAAAGCTTTTTGATGGATTTGTTCTTGGATTCTTTGTTTTTCTTTTTCTAAATACAGGCGACGCTGGTAGATAATCACAAAAAAGACAATCGCTAGGGCTAAAAAAACCATACTTAAAGTGCCTATCAATAAGAGTATTTCTATAGTCATTTATTTTATAGAAAAATATCTATATGGCTGGACTACGACAGCCTCTACTCCATTGAAAATCTTTGGAGCTACTTTTATGAACCTATACTTTCTTGACAATTTATTTTAGTTATCTCGCCAAAATCAATTTACTTACTGTTTTATAGTCAGGGATTGGATACCCATTTGGCAGACAGCTCCGATTTGCACGACTAATTTTGGGTCATAGACCTTAGTTGTAAGAAGTATAACTTTGAGATTTTACGCTTCCTGAAAGGTTTTTCAGTACAACCCTTGCATCTCTTCACTATATTTCAAAGAACTTTTGAAACATAAAAATACAATATAATAATGATATAACAAGTAGCCATTAGAAAAATATAGAAGTAAAAAATATCTTTTACTATTTATTACTATAATTTACTATAATTTAATTGAAGTTATATAGTACTAAATGTCTCATTTTTTTCCATATCTGCTATTTTAAAATAAAATTTTAAAATAGCAGATTGGTTTTAAATAAAAATATTTTTTTCTGACAATATGTGATGGCTTTAAAATAAGTGAGTTATGAGATATAAGTTATGAAGTCTTAATTATCTGATAATGTGATTCTTAATTACTAATAATATGCAGTTGATTACAACCTAATAATCATTAATTTATAACTCATCTTTTACCATTTCTTCGGAGGAGAATGCTTTGATTCTTGTTTATTGCCTAGCCATAAGGCAAAAGCAAAACAAATATTGGAAAATAAATTAAAAATAGCTGGAATGGCTTGAATCAAACGCAGAACAGAGAGGTCCATTTTTAGATTGCTAAGCAAGTAGGCAAATAGGCTTCCTGCAAAAAAGTAATAAACTGATACTAATCAGAAAGAAAGGGTCTCTCTCTAGCTTCTCTACTTTAAGTTGACTCATCAATTTATAAAAATAAGCAAGTGTATATGCCATCACCCAAACTGACTCTACGGTTTGGGCATAGCTATTAAACATGGGGATAGGTTGGATAAATAAACTATTGATAATGGAGTAAGCCGTAAAGATGCCTGCCATATAGTAATACCACTTCTTAGGGATAAAGCCCGTCATCCCTTCTGCATAAAGCCAAGAAATAAAAATAAACTCTAAAGGAATATAGTAGTGAAAGAAAAATATATTTCTGATGCCATTATTAGCCAATAGAGTTGTTACTTCTTGATTTTCAATGATTTACATCAATTTTTCATTTGGGAATCTTAGAATGATAAGCTTTGCTACCTAATACATGAGCTTTTCGTAAGCAATTTCCTATGTTTTCTATGTACATATATGGTTATAA
>JBBRUH010000648.1:0-2186 GCA_038248005.1 Cytophagales bacterium
CAAGCACTTGCGATTCTTGTCATCTCTTGTTTCATTGTTTTTTTATTGCTATTGTCTATCTTATAGAGTGCCATCATAGCTTGTTGTATGCCAAGGTCATCTTCTGGAAAGACATCCAAACGCCCTAAATTAGACATTAACAGCATCTCCACAGTCCATTTGCCTACTCCTTTGATTTCGGTAAGATAATTAATAATCTCAGTATCAATCATTTTACTAAGTCTTTCATACTCCATCCCTTTTTCTATAGAGAAAAGAGCAATATTCTGTATATATCCTGCTTTTTGCTTAGATAAACCCACACTGCGAAGTTCTTCAAGAGAAGCTTTGATAACTTGCTGAGGCGTAGGATTATTGTCAAAAAAGACCAAAAATCTTTCATAAATTGTCTTGGCTACTTTGGTAGAAAGCTGCTGACTAATGATAGCTCTGAGCAGAGATAAGTAAGTGTTTCCGTCTGTGTGTGTTTGTACTAAGGGAAATTCTAGCACATCTACTAACTCTTTAAGTTGAGTATCTTTGCTTAGGTGAGAGACGATTTCTTTCATGCTATTTCTTCTTGATAACTATAGAGATAGGTAGATAACCTTCCACAAATATAGTTTTTTTAAGAAATAGCATGAAGTTTTAGAGTTATAAATAAATGATGAGTGATGAGTTTTGTTAGTAAGATTTTGATAATTAATTATTTAGAACAAAATTGAAATACAAACTAATTTTGACCATCTACTTAAAGTTAGTCTATTTATCCAATTTCTTGATTTCTTGGACAATAGAGTTCTGAGGATACGCTAAAAGATTCATACAAAGCTGCTTGAGTGCTGCAATTCTATCTTCTTGGTATAGCGTATGTGCTTTTTCTAAAGACTGTTGGGCTACTTCAAACTTTTGCTGATTAAAATACCAAACAGCATGGTTATACACCTGCAAACCCATCAATTCTCTTAGGCTTACTTTTCTATTAAAACTGGGGTGATAAGGATGCTTTGTTTGCTGATTCGCAAATGTATATTGTCTTTCTAATTGACTGATAAGGTTTTCGCTGTCTATGAAGCCACTCAAAGCACTGGTAGATTCTAGCAATATTTTATCCTTAGAATCAAGATTGATAAGTATGTAAGCATGAAAAGGTGTTTCGTGAATCTCTACTTTGTAGCCAGCTTTCTCGAAAGCATAAGCTAATAAAGCCGAGCCACTTACACAATCATACTCTCCCTTTTCAAAAAAACGGTTTTCAGGGCTGTAATTATGATAGTTTTTCAAAAAACTTCTATGTACTTGGTTAAACAAATACCTGAAGACTTTCTTTTTATTTTTGGTATTTCCAAATCGTTCTTGATGCTTCGAGATAATGGATTCTAGTTTCGTTAATTTTTCATTTATTAAAGTTATATCTTCTTTCTCCCCTAAAACTTTTGCCATCAAAGCAGAGTCAGAAATATTTGGATTGGTAATAAAATCTTGGTCTGGTGGTTGAGCCCATATAAAGCCCAAACTCCAGAAGTAAATCATCAGACAAGAGATAAAATTCTTTTTCATGTTAATTTAATTTAAAGTTTAGTGTGCAAATTTAACAAAAACTTAATATTAAATTAACATTGAAGTAACTTTTTATTCACATTAGCTACTTTTTGTAAAAATTAATACTTTTATCAAGGGTTAAAAAAGCTGCTACGAAA
Source organism: Cytophagales bacterium (assembly GCA_038248005.1). Classification (GTDB taxonomy): domain Bacteria; phylum Bacteroidota; class Bacteroidia; order Cytophagales; family Microscillaceae; genus JAABSX01. The sequence goes on from JBBRUH010000648.1 coordinate 1,680, forward strand.
ATTTAAAAAGAGTATAAACAATTGAATTTCAATAAATTACGTTGCTTTAACATAAAAAACCTAGCCACATAAATTTTTTATAGATTAAGTGGTATTTTTATGGCTAAATTATTCTATAAATAAATAGAAGTTTTAGAATACTTTTATCGCTAAATCAGGAATAACAAAATGTTGATTATGGTAAATTGTCTCCTAGGTTATTACGAAATAAAAATCTCCTTTTTAGAAGCACTAAGCACTTCATTTGGAGTGATGATATTAGTTCTGATTATATTTCTTATACTATAATCTATTCCTGAGAAATATATCATTCGGAAAGGAATAGAATCTAATCCTAACCTAGGTTTAGTAGAAGAAGAAAGGTATTTTGAAAATGAAGGGAACAAGAAGCTGATTCCAAGCAAAGAGTCAGCTTCTATAAAAGTACTTACTTGGTTGTTGATTGTAAGTACTATTTGTACAGGTCTTTATAATCTTAATCAATTTTATTAAACATATATTAAAACC
>JBBRUH010000649.1:0-2181 GCA_038248005.1 Cytophagales bacterium
GATTACAAATTCGGACTAGCAAGATTATAAATCTTTTGGCTCTGGAGTCTGGATTACAAATCCAGACTAGCAAGGCTCTGGAGTCTGGATTACAAATCCAGACTAGCAAGGGTTTATTTAAACGACTGAATATCTACATAATCAAGCTTTATCAATGCTGGGCTTAGATGCTCAAAATCTTTATCAGCAGTGATGAGTGTTGCTTCAAGCACATAAGCCACTGCTGCAATCCATAAATCATTTTTGCCCATATTTCTGGCACTCATGCCTTGAGGCAAGGAAATATCCTTTAGTTTTCCCTAACTGTAAGCATCAATTTTGCCATAAACTTTACTGACGTGTCTGTTTACTTGACTTACAAGTTTAAAACCTTTGCATACTCCATTGAGGGCTTGTATTTTCTTCTTACCCCAATTATTTTGTATGCTAATGGAATCTAATTCACCTACTGATATAAATGTATAGAATAATTCATTTTGCCTATTATCTTGATATTTCTCTTTAAAAAACGACCCAAAATCTTCGTTTTTAAGTAAATATATCAGAATATTGGTATCAAGTACAAATTTCATGGGGTAAGCATATTTAAAAGTTCTTCTAATGTTTCATTGTCGTCATTTGCCCACGCACCAAAATATTGTTGGGCTTGCACTACATTAGGAACATACTCATCATCATACAAGGGTAGATTTTCAAAGTCCTCTAAAGAGCGGATGCTTATTTCTTCCTTCATACCTAAGCCCTCGTAAAGCACATCTGTAAACTCAAATTCGGCATCGTTTTTTTCAGGATAGTCTGTCCATTGTACGCCCAAGCGACTAGCTAATTCTATCAATAAATTTATATCAGTTTCATTATTGGATTGTAAAATAATTGTTTTCATCTTAGGTTAATTTTGAGTGCTAGTAAAGATACGTATTTTTTTAGGTAACTACTCAGGTCTATTTACTACAATTTAGTATCTTTTTACATAACTATTTGAATAATTTAAGGTACTATATCTTTAAATTCAAGTTCTAAATATATCATCCAGCAAAAAATGTTGTAAAATTCAAATAACAAGGAATATTTTCATGAGAAAAGTACAAAATAAGCGACTTTAGTTGTACTTTTTCAATAAAAATTGACCTGAGTAGTTACTTTTTTAGAATAGAAAATCTTCATGCTACTTTTTATCATCACCAAAACAGGAGAAAACTTTGTTATTCCTAATCTAATAATCTGAGGTACATCTATATCAGGCAATAAGGAAATGGGCAAAGCTCCCAAAACTAAAAAGCTAAAAATAACTGTCGCCAAAAAGGACATCAAGACGGCTACAGGTCGCTGATAGAGAAATGATAGCAAATCTATATAAGTTTAGTATGAGATAGCTAAAATAAGATTTTTTTGGGAGATTGCAAATCTTATGGGTTTTGAATTTGGCTAATAAGATTATAAATCTTTTGGCTCTGGAGTCTGGATTACAAATCCAGACTAGCAAGATTATAAATCTTTTTGGCTCTGGAGTCTGGATTACAAATCCAGACTAGCAAGATTATAAATCTTTTGGCTCTTGAGTCTGGATTACAAATCCAGACTAGCAAGGTTACAAATCTTATTTCTAAATACCAATAACGAAACTGAATTAGTTACATACTAACACATGTCGAAAAACATCAGCACCTGCACCATCATTATAAACAACAATTCTTTGTAGAACCAAATCATTTTTTGTTTTGCTTACATAATGCCCTATTTGTACTTTTTTGATAAAGTTAGATTTATCGTAGTTTTTTAGGGTAAAAGAAAAAGATTTATTATCTCCTTTTTTCAAATCTAAGTAAGTAAAGCCATTTTTTTCATACCTCTTCACTACTTCAGCCTTTGAAAACTCTAGTGGCTTGATTTCGGTATTGTAGAAAGTTTCACAAGTATCTTCTTTTAATTGATAACCACACGACAAGATAAATAGTAGTAGAGCTAAGGATAGATATTTCATTGTAATTTAAGGTTTAATAATTCTTGATGTATATTATTGGGTACTAATTCAACTTTCTTTTTGGCTCTTAATGGATTTTGGACTGATAGCAAAAAACTTTTAACTAAATATTTTTTGATAAAAATAATATTCTTCTTTTTCGCAGAATAAAATTTTAAAACTACATACTACAAAAGAAACAATACTTTTTCAGAATAAAA
>JBBRUH010000650.1:0-2177 GCA_038248005.1 Cytophagales bacterium
ATATCTTCAGTACCATTTTGATTGGTAGAACCTACTACCACAAAGCCTTCATCATTGGCTAGAGTTACTACATCCCTTCCTGTCTGAGAAAAATTATCATTTTCACCAATTGCAAAATCCCATTGTAAGTTGCCAGAGGCATCTGCTTTGGTGATACGCATATCTGAGAAAAAACCACCAGCAGGGTTTATTTTACGGTTAGAGATACCGCACCATATCAGATCAGTAGTGGTATTTTCGGTCAATGAGCCAATCTGATCATTGCGATTAAGCAAACCATAGATACGCTCATAAACTGTATTTTTACTAGCATCTAGTTTATGTAAGTACATATCAGAAGTGGTAAAATTTTGTTCACGAACAGTATTGGCTATCATCATAAAACCATCATCAGAAAGACGATTGAGATAGAACGAATCACTATCTCTTAGCAAAGTAGTCGTAAAGATTTGGCTATTTATGAGGGCACCATCAGGGCTAAGCTCCAGTAATGTCAATAGTGAAAGATTCGCAAAATCTGGTCTAATGCTTCGGATATTGCCCAACACAAGGATATTGCCATTGGGCAAAATCTCTATATCTCGCCCGCTTTGTGCGAGCGTGTCAGGCTCATTACTCATGAGCTGTGCTGCTACTTCTTGATTGCTAAAAGTCTTTTGCCAGATTTTATTACCATTTTGATCTGCTTTTGCTATAAATATTCTTTGATTCTGCCCGAAAGAGAGGCTATTGCCTACCATTACAAATTCTCCTGCTGTGTTTTGCTTGATGGCAAAGGCAGTTTCATCTAATGCCCCTCCAAAAAACTTAATGAACTGTCCCGAGGTGTCAGGGTTTAAGGTGCCTTCACACGATAGCATTGTGAGTATTAAACCACAAAAACCTAAGATTGAGCCTATTTTATACATTGTGTGTAAGTTTTTTTGTTGAGGAATTAAATTTTAGTGATTCTCAGATATAAATTTAATTTTTTTTAGGTGAAAATCAATAAGACTTCTCTAATTCTTTGTAAGTTTTTTAAAAATACTGAAATTTTTAATTAAATTTGGTAAGAAGGGAAACAAAATGTTTCTTTTTTTAGATATTCAGATGGGTTCTTTTCTATTAAATCTCTTAAGTGATGAGTTATAAATGATGAGTGATGAGTTGCCTTAGTAAAGTTTGATAATCAATTCTTTATGATAAAGTCGAAGTGCAAACTAATATTAGTCATCTATTTTTACCTAGTAAGGGATAAGTTATTAAGTTGTTGATAATGAGCGTTTTGATTAAAATAAATGTTCATTTTATTTTTAAACTATTACTTATCAAGTTATTACAGACTAATAATTCATAACTTGTAATTCATCTCTCACTAAAATGAAGCTTATCAGTAAAATATACACCGTATCTATCTTGTGTTTACTCCTTAACTTCTATGGTATTGCTCAAGATATTTTTGAAGATTCATCTGACCTTTCATTGATTCCAAGAGAGTTTCCTCAAAGAATGCTTAAACCCCAAACGGCTACGCTTTCTGAGTTTTACCTAAATTATCCTCAATTAAACTTCTTTGCTCCTGATACCTTGGTGGCTGATTCGGTGATTTATCAGGTTTTTCAAAGAAATCTACACCTCTGGCGAAAGACGGTGTTAGTCTGTGACTGGACAGAAAGTATGTATCCTTATGGTGTGCAGGTGTTGTTTTGGATTAATCATTTTGCACAAAGCAAAGAAGCCATCCAAGATTGGGTGTTTTTTAATGATGGAGATAATAAAACCATTGGTGAGAAAGTGATAGGACGAACCAGAGGAATTTATGCCTACCATGGCAATGACCTTGATGAGATTCTTGCTTTGATGGAGCAAGTCAAGCGGGCAGGGCAAGGAGATGATGCACCCGAGAATGACTTAGAAGCATTGCTCTATGCCCAAGCAGCTTTTCCCGAATCTGGTGATTTGATTCTGATAGCAGATGCACACTCTGAGATTAGAGACCTCATGCTCGTAGAAACCTTAGCTCCTTTGCTGAAGAAAAAAAATATCCAGCTGCATATTATCCTTTGTGGTATAGAAAAGGGTATTTCGTATGATTACCTGCTTCTTGCACGCATTGCCAATGCTTCTCTGCATACGAACAAAGAAGACTGGGACAAAATGGGACTATGGGAAGAAGGGAGAGAAATACAATTAGGCAA
>JBBRUH010000651.1:0-2176 GCA_038248005.1 Cytophagales bacterium
AAAGTAGCTCCCAAAAGAGAAGCTTTGCCACTAGGAAGAGAGCGTTCGGGACGTTCTTTTTTATCTAATTCATAATCAAATACATCATTGAAAACTACACCCCCACCATATAAGCCCAAAGTAGCCCAGATGAGCCAGTGAAAGCCAATAAAATCAATAGGGGTATAATTAAACAAGCCCGTAAACTTGAGCAATAACCCAGAGGCAGCATAACCCAGACAAATATCAGCCACTGCCGTCAAAAGATTGGCAGGACGCATCAGACGCAAATAAGCAAATAAAGTAGTCATAGCAACAAAAATAAGTCAAGCACCTGAGAGTATATTATTTTACAAGGCTATTTTTTCTGCTTTTCTTTGAAGATTAACGAGCATATCCTCTGTCATCAAGGCTAAATCAAAATCAGGTTTCCAAGCCCAGTCTTTTTTAGCCACTGTATCATCTATGCTTTGAGGCCAAGAATTAGCAATGTTTTGGCGAAAATCTGGCACATATTTGACAGAAAACTCAGGAATATATTTTTGAATTTCTTGGGTAAGTTCTAGAGGGCTAAAACTAATTGCACCTAGATTATAGCTAGACCTTACAGAGATATTTTGGGCGGGTGCATCCATCAGCTGTAGGGTGGCTTTGATGGCATCTGGCATATAAATCATTGGTAAATAAGTATCTTCTTGAAGAAAACACTTATAAGATTTAGAAGCTACGGCTTTATAAAAAATCTCCACAGCATAATCAGTAGTGCCTCCACCTGGAGGAGCTTTGTGGCTAATAATGCCTGGATAACGCAAGCTACGGACATCTAAGCCAAATTTATTAAAATAATATTCGCACCATCTTTCGCAGGTTTGTTTGCTGATGCCATAGACTGTGCTAGGGTTCATTATTGTATTTTGAGGAGTATTTTGGCGGGGTGTGTCTGCTCCAAATACCGCTATAGAACTGGGAAAATACACTTTACGAATGTTTTTTTCTCTAGCTACTTCTAGCACATTGAGCGTACCATCTGTATTGATTTGCCATGCAAAAAGGGGGTCTTGCTCACCAGTAGCTGAGAGAACAGCAGCAAGATGATAAATCTGAGTAATTTTATATTGATCTACCAAAGCACCCAGACGCTTGCTATCTAACACATTAAGCTCTTCAAAGCGAGCATTGGGTTGCTGAATATCTAAATCAAGAGGACGGCGAATATCAGAAATAATCACATTATCCTCTCCGAAAGCCTCACGCAAAGCATCTGCAAGTTCACTACCTAACTGACCTAGTGCACCGATGACCAATATTCTATCTTGTTGCATATTTTAGAGTAATTTTGTTGGATTTTAAATCAGTGTGCAAGTTACTAAATATAACTTAATGACGATAAAGTTTGAAATTTCGTAGATTATTGTGCTTTTTCATCCATTCGAGAAAGATTATTTCAAGAAAAATCTCTAAGATTGGAAAAATTTGGTTTTATGCTTTACTCACCAAGATAATGATAAGTTTTGAAGAATATTTAATCCAAAAAAAAATTAACTCGAAGACTTGGCAAAGTGCCGAATCAGAGAAATGGCAAAGTTTTAAGACTTTATTCGAGCAAGTACATCCTGATAGCTTCACAGCTCAGAAAAAGTTTTTAATCAATGATTTGAGGCGAATGTACCCTTTAGAATAATAATTTAAGCAAGGGTTGAGGGATTGATGGAGGAAGGATAGATTGAGTGAAGGTTTGAAAGGTTCTATGCTACTGAAATATGATACTGTTATTTGAAATTAAGCTAGATATTCTTGCAAATCTCTTTTGAATGTATTTACTTTGCAAACCTAATCAATGGGGGATTAGCTCAGCTGGCTAGAGCGCTTGCATGGCATGCAAGAGGTCACCGGTTCGACTCCGGTATTCTCCACTAAGTCTAAGATGCTGATTTTCAGTGTTTTAGGCTTTTTTTATTGGTCATTAAGTCTAAAATCATCACACTTTTTTCTTAGGCTCTACACTAATCTCAGAACCCTCTGCCAATATTACAGAATCAGGTTTTTGGGTATTGAGGGAGGAAAAAACTTGTCCATACAACGCTCCGAAATCTAGCTGAATATCATAGTCTGTTGCTTGATACTGTTCCCAAGTAGGGTGTCTTAACTCATATTCAGAGGTTTTTTGAGGAGTAATGCGAGTATTCTAAAACTTCTA
>JBBRUH010000652.1:0-2176 GCA_038248005.1 Cytophagales bacterium
GACATAGGAGCAGGCAAAAGCTTCTGCTTTGGTGTTTTGAGCAACACTAATGATAGCGGCACCTGTGCCTGCCCCCATTTCATAGACTTTGCAAGAAGATTTTTCTTTTAAAACTTCTGCTACCAAACCTTCTATTAGCTCACCCAGCAAAGGTGTGTCAGAATCAGATGTAAAGACTGTGGGAAGAACTGCAATATCTTTACCACGAAAATTAATTGAAGCAAAGCTACTTTCTTTCATGTAATCACGTGCTTGGGCTGCTAAAGTCAGTTTGTCCATTTTAAAATAAATTGATGTAAATTGAAGAATTTAATTGCTCAAAATTTTATAGTGCTAAGATAAAATATTTTTGTAAAAACATAGTTACTTACACTATTAACTATTCTAAAATAAACATGCTACTTTATTCATAATCAATAACTTAGCGAATAAAATAATTCTAAAAATGAATAAGTTAAACAAGTGCTTCTTTAAGCCAAACTTTTGCATCGTCTTTATTATCAAAGTTTCGGATAGAGATAGCATCAGGGTCAGTATTCTCTGAGTACTCTTCTACACCCATTCCTGCAAACACATCTTTGGGTACTACAAAAGCAATAAACCTTACTCCTGCTTCATACATCTGAGGGTTCAATACAGTATTTACCCAAGCGATGTCTTCTTCTGGAAATACTTCCGCATTGCCAGTATCTGCAAGCCAACCTAATTTTAGATGAGTCACAGTATTTTCTTTGAAGCAGTCTAAGGTCTTTGTAAGAGCTTCTCTAAAATCTTCACCTGATGTGTATTTGTTATTCTCAATAATAACAGTAGGTACATCGGCATCAAAATGTACTAAATGAGTTCCTGCTTGATGATAAGTTGTTTCCATGTTCGTAGATAATTTAAAAGTAAATACTAATTTAATTTGACAAATTTATTTTCTAATTCTTTGATATAATCTTCTTTTTCTTTGAGTTTTTCCTTCAAGTCTTCTTCTTGTTTTTTAAATTTATCTTTTAGTTTACTAACCCATATTTGAGATTTAGCATCACGTTCTTGAAGTCTTTTGTCTTCTTCAGCTTTGAATAGATTTAGTTCCTCTATTTTTTGCTGTAAATCATCACGGGTTTGCATCAGCTTTTGATTATTTTGCTTAAGGACCGCTTCTTGAGATTGAAGACGAGTGGCTTGCTGATTGATTTCTTCCATCTGTTTTTTAGACTCAGTAATATCAAAGGCAATAAAAATTATTTTATGTGTTTTTTGGTCGGCATCAAGTATGGGGCTATATCCTCCTTTTAGCCATTTTCTTTCTTGGGACTGAGTTTTAAAACGATATTCGCCACTTTGAGCAATCCCATTGATAAAATTATCCCAAAATTGTGCATATTCCTCTTTCTCGATATCGTCTGATATTTTGAGAGTTTCATGAGATTGATTAATGATATTTTGCTCTTGATATTCAAATAACTTATAAAATGCTTGATTGGCTTCTTGTATTTTTCCTTGGGGGGTAAATTCTATTAAAATAATTCCACTTCGGTTAATGCTTTCTATCTGGCTAGAAAGTTCATTGCCTCGCCTTTGCATTTCTTCTTGTGTAGTAAGCAGTTCTTCATTATTTTGACGAAGTTCTTCCTCTTGAGCACGAAGCGTATCTGCTTGCATCTGAGACTCTCTAAGTAATACTCGAGTAATTTCATTTGTTTTTACTACAGTCAACGAGGTAGCAATACTCTCACTTATTTTTTCTAAAAAATCGAGTTGATAGTTTTCAAAAGGTAAAAAAGAAGCTATCTCTAAGACTCCAAGGGTTTCTTCATTGGTTTTGAGAGGCACTATCACGAGGTAATTAGGACTAGCATCTCCTAAACCAGAAGTAATACGTAAGTAATCTTGAGGTACTTGATTCAAATAAGTACTTTTTCCTTCCAAAAACACCTGTCCTATGAGTCCTTCTGCATAGCCTTCTTCTATCAAGATTTGTTTTTTAGTAAACTTCTTGCGGTCGTATGCATAACAGGATTTTAAATCTAAAAATCGCTGATTCGGATTTTCATCATTTAAGATGAATACTCCTCCTTGATTTGCTTGCAAATAATTGATTAGAAATTTGAGTAATTGGTCCGAGAGTTCTTTAATATCTTGATTATAGGTACGGAGTAGTTCCCCAAACTTTGCCTGCCCTTCGATA
>JBBRUH010000653.1:0-2114 GCA_038248005.1 Cytophagales bacterium
AAACCTAAAAAACCTTATGAACGAAAAATTCAAAGAACGCTTCCAAGAAGCCATTGATGCAGAAATCCCTGACTTATTAGAGATTTTACAACATCATTTTGATAAAATCCCTTCTCACCAAAGAGGTGTTTTTAATCAATTGAAAGCTGAATTTTCTGATAGACCCAATATTTTTACATTAGGTAGTTGGAAAGCAAGGTTTTTGGTTTTGATAGGGCAATTCAAGTTTGAAGTTCCAATGTCTTCAACTACTTCCAACCAACATCATCCTTCAGACGACCCAAACCCTGTATCTAAACAAAAAATTCTATTTCTTGCTGCAAGCCCCACCAATGAGGCACGCCTACAAACAGATGCAGAATACAGAATTATACAGCAACGCTTGCAAGCAGCAGAAGAACGGGACAGTTTTGAACTGCTTAATCCTGCCTTGAGTGTGCGAATAACAGATTTGATAAAGGTCATGAACCAAAAGCCCGAAATCGTGCATTTCTCGGGACATGGCTCGATGGACGGCATCATTATCAGCAATGATCAAAACGAGGCTCAACTAATGCCTACAGCAGCTATCAAACGCTTGTTTAAGCAACACAAAGACAGTACAAGGCTTGTGGTTTTGAACGCTTGCTACTCAGCAGAACAAGCCAAGGTTATTTCTGAGTTTGAAATTTATGTGATTGGTATGCACGTAGAAATTGCTGATGATGCAGCCATTAATTTTGCTGGAGCCTTATACATCGGTTTGGGAGCAGGTAAAAGCATAGAACAGGCTTTTGAAGATGCTATGATAGTAATCAGCACCACACACCCTAATATGGAACTTGTTCCCGAAATTTGGAAAGACGGAGAAAAACTAGATTTATAATAAAACACAAAATAATTGAACAAAATGAAAACTCCCTCTATCATCTCAGAACTAGGCTACACTTGGGTACAATTACCAAGACCCGATTTATTGCCATTAAGCATATTAGAAAAAACCAAAAAAGGATTTTTTAAAAGACTATTTGGTGCTGCTGATAGTGCAGAAGTACTCAATGCGGATATTTTTGCTTTATTCCCTAAGAAAACAAAGAAAGGAGTTTATCCTAAAGTTAATTCTCCAAAAGGAGTGCCTTCCTTCAAAGGGCATGACATACTCTCAGGAGATTCAGCTCTAAAACTCAGTGGTCTTAGACAGCTAGGGCAAAGCAATGCAGAAGCCAAATTTAGCAAAGCCAAAAAACTACTTTACACCTTTGAGCAACCACAACAACTAGATACCAATGTTGTATTATTAGAAGAATACATTAATCTTCAGAAAAAAACCGAACCCTTATCAGGTTTTATGGAGAAACTAAATCAAGGCAATATTTTTATCATTACTGAAGTCTTACAGACCAAATCTTTCTCTATACAAGATGCCTCTGACCTGGATGCAGGGCTTAGCCTTAGCAATGAAAAATTAGTAGAAGTCAGCCAAACCTTAAAAAAGGATGTGGATAACCAACTTACCTACGAAAGCGAAACGCCGATTAGCTTTGCTATCAAAGCCTCAAAAATATTGTACAATGCTGAAAAAGGATACTATTCTTTAAGCAGAACTACACTCAAACAAGTCCGAAATATCCAAGATTTGGAAAACTCAGAACCACTAGGAGAAGATTTTATTAATTTTGAAGAATAAGATAATGGCAGATAATATCAACCGAGATAAAATAGAAAGACAAATCAACATGGGTGATGGAAGCACTCTTATTGAGCAACAGCATCTGCATCAAGCTCTTGCACAGCTCCCCAAACTCCTCACCTCCCCGCTTTTCCAAAGCACTATTTTCATAGGTAGGGAAGAAGAACTGCAAGCCGTACACGATAGGCTGTTTACACCAAACAATAACTTTCTGATGCTCGTCAATGGACAAGGAGGCATAGGCAAGACTACCTTTGCCTCAAAGTATTGGGAAAAATACCAAAGTGAATACACACATTTGGCTTTTTTGTATGTGGAAGGTGGCATTGCCAATGCTATTTTGAGCCTTGCGATTATGCTGGATTTAAAATTTAGCAACGAAACGATAGAACAGAAATTGGACATCTTGATAACTACTGTTACCAATTTAGCAAAGCCTTGCCTA
>JBBRUH010000654.1:0-2103 GCA_038248005.1 Cytophagales bacterium
AACACCAAAATCTCGTAGGTGTGACACCTAACGAGGAGTTAGGTTTTTTTAACACATTATATGGATAGGTTTTGATGGATTTTGATGCGATACCTGACGATGGGTTTGAGTTTAATGAGTTTTGAGATATTGAAAGAATATATATCTTTGCTGATTACTAAAAATTTAAAAAAATTATGGAGTTACAAGCACAATTTGAACAAGCCACACTTAATTCAAAAAATATATCTTCACGTCCTTCTAACGAGCAATTGCTAAAATTATATGCATATTACAAGCAAGCTACTGAGGGAGATGTAAAAGGTAATCGCCCAAGTGGATTTGACTTTAAAGGACAAGCTAAATATGATGCTTGGAAAAAAGAAATTGGAAAAACCAATGAGGAAGCAAAGCAAGCGTATATAGAACTGGTAGAAAGTTTACAATAATAAGAAAGCAGACTTTCGTGAAATACTTGAAAAGGCTAGGTGAGAGAATAAAATAATTTCATAAAAAACGAAGAACTCTATTTAGAGAATTCTTCATTTGATGATTTGTTATTTAGAAAACAAACTACTGAAGACTTACTTTTTTCACATTGATGCCATATTCTACACTAGAAGCAGCTACTTCTATGATTTGAGGTTCAGCACCACGACTCAGGGTAAAGCGAATTTCAAGTTGAGCATCTTGTCCTGAGCTTACAAACTCAGTAATTCGCTCACCATCTACCCAAATACCTTGTATTTTGACTTGGTTTGCTTCTGAAACATTAAAATTTTTGAGTATTAGTACTTGCTCACTGTCATTTTGAGCAAGTGCTGGGGCAGTTTCTAAGGTAAAATCTAAGCGAGGTTCTAAGAGATATTCACTACAAGCAGTGAGGCCTATAATCAATATAGATAAAAAGAAAAATAAGGTGTAATTTTTAAATTTGCTCATTGTGTTTTGTGTTAATTAAACTGAGTCAATAACGCAATGAGTTATAGAAATGGTACAACTAAAATAAGACTAAAAATTACATGCAAAAGGAATTAGGCAATTTTGATGATTTTATGGAGAGAGATTAGGTTGTTGAGTGAATGGGAGATTGAGTAAAAAAGAAATCAATGACCCAATACCCAATAACTTAACCTCCCAATAACTCATTATATTTTCTTTATTTTGATATTTCTAAACCAGACATCATCCCCATGGTCTTGCAAACCAATATAACCTTCTTTGGCTGTATCTATGAAATCTTGCCAATCTTTAAATTTACTATTAGCTACCATTTTCTTCCAATCATCTGTCCAAAGGTGATACTCTACTACATTCTCACCATTCATCGTATGTACCACAGTGCCTTTATAAACTAGGATTTTGACTTGATTCCATTCTCCTGCGGGCTTTGCATTTTGAGGGGTAGCAGGGATTAAATCATATAAGGAACCAGCTTGTCTATTGCCGTCTTTTCCAAGTTTAGCATCAGGATGTTTACCATTATCTAGAACCTGCATTTCGGGGGCTGATTTATAGATAGGTTCGCCTTTATCACCACATTTTTCTTGGGCTAGATAAAAGATACCACTATTACCTCCTTCAGATATTTTCCACTCAAGCATCAGTTCAAAATCACCATATTTTTCACTACTGATAATGTCTCCACCTTCTCCAGCTTCCCCTTTTCCCGAGGCTTTGCAGTGAATCATACCCTCTATGATTTCCCATCCTTTTGGAAAATCCTCTTTGCAATAGCCTTTCCATCCATCAGAAGTTTTGCCATCAAATAGTAATACAAAGCCATCCTTTTTTTCAGCTTCGGTTAGAGTATTTGGGAGTGCTTCTTGTTTTACTTCAGTGGTTTCTTCGGTTTTTGTAATTGTATCTAAATTTTCTTCATCAGTCTTATTCTCCGCTCCACCACAGGCTATAAATAACAGAGAAATACCTACTAATAGGTTTAAAAGCAATTGATTTATTTTCATTTGTTTAAAAGTTTTTTCGGTTTGTGAAGACACAAACCGAGGGTTTAGAATTAATTAATTTTTCGGTTCTTGAAGACATAAACTGAGGATTAAGGGCATGGGCAATGACTAAAAAATATGGTTGTATGACAATTTTTGTGGTAAACAATAAAACTAG
>JBBRUH010000655.1:0-2096 GCA_038248005.1 Cytophagales bacterium
AGCCTTAGAATTTACTTTTCCTTTAAAAGAAAACCCTCTTAGACTTGGTTTAAGAGGGTTTTTGGTTTATTGAGTGTCGTCTATGATAATGCGTGTAATAAATACTTTAAGACTTATCTCAAAAATAATTATTAAGGTATTCAGAATATTCTTTACATAGATTCTTGACTTGTTTGATGGTTTGTCCTATGGCTTGCTCATTGGGTTCATCTTGTTGCAATATATCTCTTCCTATTTTGATTTCTGTTTCTAAATCATCTAGTCCTAATAGACCAATTGTAGCACGGATGTTATGGTGGATTTTTCGGAGTTTCTCAAAATCTTGGTTCAAAATAGCAAAAGCATACTCATCAGGAAAGTCAGCAAAAACTTTCACAGCCAATTGATTGTATTTACGGATAAAGGCTTTGTTACCACCCGAAATATCAATTACCTTATGATAATCTATTTTTCCTGTTTTAGACATAGGCGTACTTTTTGGTGTATTCTTATCTTGAGTATATTTGTGAGACGGTAAATGACTTGCTATTACTTCAAAAAGCTCTTTGGGCTTAAAAGGTTTGCTCATATAGCCATTCATTCCTGATTCCTCTACTTGTTTTTTAACTTCACTTATGGTAGAGGCGGTTAATGCTATGATAGGGAGATCTTTAAAAACACCTTTAAGGCTACGAATTCGCTCAGTAGTCTGATAACCATTCATCACTGGCATTTCTATATCCATTAAGACTAAGTCATAGTGGTTTTTTTGTAGTAAATCTATCGCTATCTCTCCATTATGTGCAAAATCAGGCTCGGCATTCCACTTTTGTAAAAACTGACTTACCACCATTTGGTTCATTTCATTGTCTTCTACTATCAATATTTTGCAACCATGCAAGTCAAAATCAGGTGCATCTGAGAAGTTAAACTGAGCATCTCTGATAGATTCTAAGTTGCGTTTATCTCCTTTTTTAAACTTCAGATTAAAGAAAAACTTAGACCCTACTCCTCTTTCACTTTCCACGAGTATCTCCCCTCCTTGCAGTTCTATGAGGCGTTTGGTGATGGCTAAGCCTAGACCAGTGCCTCCAAATTTACGGGTAGTATCTTGCTCTGCTTGCGTAAATCGCTGAAAAATATGTTGAATCTTACTGGCATCAATTCCTATTCCTGTGTCTTTTACAGAAAATAAAATATCAAAGTGGTCTTTATCAAGTCTTTCAGCATTTACTTCTATCTTGACATAGCCCTTAGAGGTAAATTTGATGGCGTTGTCCACCAAATTAGTGAGTATTTGAGACATTCTCACGGGATCACCTATGATGATGTCAGGCACTTGATTCTTATACTCTATCAGTATTTCTATTTGCTTGTTGGCAGCTTTGTAACTTAGTGTCTGAGAGATGGAATTGATAAGGTCTCTCAAGTCAAAGTCAATCTGCTCAAAAGTGGTCTTACCTGCTTCTATTTTATTATAATCTAATATATCATTGATAAGTACCAATAGATTTTCTGCCGAAAACTTGAGAATATTTAGGTTTTTTATCTGCTCAGGTTTAGGATTTTCTTGCAATAAAAAGTGTGTCATCGCAATGACTGAGTTCATCGGAGTCCTAATCTCGTGACTCATCACAGAGAGAAAATTCACTTGATTTTCTGCATTGACTTCTGCATTTCGCTTGGCTTTTTTGAGTGCTTTCTCCGTTTTTTTGAGTTCTGAAATATCCCTTGTGAAGCAGATAAGTGTTTCGGGAGAGACTTGAGCAATGTCTATCAGGATAGGGATTCTTTTTTGGTTAATTTTGACAAGAGATAACTCCAGACTTTCACTTTTATATGTTTTATGTTCTGTTATAGCATCCCAATCTAATAAATTACGTCCATTTCTAAAAAAATCAGTAAAATGTTTTCCCTGTAGATTGTATTGAGGAGACATACCTAATTGCTTCTGTACGGTCGTATTGGTATATTCTATATTTCCGTTTTGATTAAGAATCCAGATACCCTCAGGGCAGTATATCTTGAGAAAGAGGTGTACTCTTTTTCCCGGGATGGCGTCGGATCAAAAATATGAACCAACTGAAAAGGACAATTCCCTTTAAAACGGATGTAAT
>JBBRUH010000656.1:0-2084 GCA_038248005.1 Cytophagales bacterium
CCTACTACAGGTGTACCTACTATCATTGCTTCTAATACTACATTTCCAAAAGTTTCTTCTAAGGATGGATGTAATAATATTTTGGATGATTTGATAAGCTCAATGACCTTATCAAAAGGCTGTTGCCCTAAAAACCTTACCCCCCCACTAATTCCTTTCTTGACAGCAGTTTGATGAAGCCAGTTATTTTCTTCTGTTCCTTTACCTATCAAATAATAAATCAAATCAGGATATTGCTTTCTAAGTAATGTAAAAGCTTTTAAACCGTTTATAAGATTCTTTCTTTTAGGAGATTGATTAGCTATAGAGACTATAGCATTTTCTTTGACTTGTGTAGGGATATAGTTCTCTTCTAAGCCTTCTTTAAAGAAATTTGAGATTACTCTTGTATGAGATTGTACCCTTTTACTGAGTAAGTCTTGTAAATAACCTGAATTAGTAATAAAATGCTTTCCTTTTTTTATGACTTGGTAATTCATCCAGAAACGGGCTAAGGTATAAAAGTTTGCCTCATATTTAAGAATAGTAGAAGCATGGTCTCTAATCGTAATTACTGAGGGTATATTACTATCTATAGCTGCTTGGGCAAACTCGTAAGTCCATTGTGCATTGATGATATCAGCAGGATATTGCTTCATGAGTTTGGTCAGTTGTTCTCTTTCTTGATTAAATAATCTTCTGCCAGCTTTTTTAAATCTAGGTGCTATACATATAGTTAATCTATTGTCTTGATAGACAATGGGCTTCTCAATGTGCCAAGAACAAGTATAAGCCACCACAGAGTGTCCTCTTTTCAGAAGTGCATTAATGATGAGTGATATAAGAGGAAAAGGATACCCATCAGGAATTTTCTCATCAGGATACTCAAAATCAAGTAGTTTTAAACTCATAGAGCCCGCAATACCTATTTTCATGTTAGATTTATCTTAAATTTCATTCTGAATAAAACACTAAATTATTTCTTCGCATAAATTTGATACACCTTTATAATAAGAGGATTTTTTATTTTATCCAACTTAAGTCTATTCATTAAATTTATAAGGCGACTCCTCAATACAGAAGTTGGTAAAAACCATATTCCCAACAGCAATGCTATTCCCCCAGTGCTCATTTCTAATAGTAAAGTAACTAATATGGGTAAATTTAGGGTATCACTCAGGAATTTTACTCCAAAAATAGAAAGACAGACTATGGCTGCTACGGATAGACTTGGAATATAAATCTCTGAATACTCATACATATTTACCTTTAAGATTTTATTCATCAAAAGTCCATAAGAAATATTACGACATATCTCCGTAAATAACAAAGCACAAGCAAAACCGATTAAGCCCCAAGGGAGAGCAATCACTAAGCTGGAAACTAGCACGATGATGAATAGAATATTCAGTCTAAATTTTGAAGTAAGATTGGCTGTAGAGTCACATACAATCCCTGAAAAGGTAGTAATTAAACTAATTCCTATAGTGATGCTGAGTATTCTAAAAATAGGAACAGCATCTGACCATTGAGGTCCCAATATTACCCCTACGATTTCTTCTGCACCTGCCAGCATTCCAGATGTAAGAGGTAAGACTACTAAGGCTATAATAGATATAATCATTAAATAGCCCTCTTTTAGTTTTATTATATTATCTTGTATTTTACTAAAAGCAGGAAAAGCAACTGAGCTAAAGTTTGTAGTAATGGTTCTGGTAGGTAGATAAACAAGCATGTGGGCTCTTGAAAACAGACCCAAACCAGCTAAACTAGAAAACTTACCTATGAATAAAGAACTGATATTTTGATAGGCAAACTCGGCTAAAGTATTGATAGTCATCATACTACCATAGGCTAGTATATTTTTATAGTGTTCCCACTTAAACGTAAGGCTGAGTGTGTGTTTTGCCATCATATAATAAATGATAGCTAGAGATGCTTTAGAAGCTAGATTGGCAAATACCAAACTCCACACACCATAGCCCATGTAGGCAAATACAACTCCTACTGAAATGTACGCAAAGAAAAAATTAAGAACTCCTATAATGCTAAGTGTCTTAAATTGCATTCTTCTCCTAAGTAGGTTTTGGGATGGAATAGAGATA
>JBBRUH010000657.1:0-2079 GCA_038248005.1 Cytophagales bacterium
TCCCTTGATACGGTAGAGTTGATTATGGAATTTGAGAAAGAATTTGATATCTCTATTCCTGATGACCATGCTGAAAACATAGCAACAGTAGGTCAAGCAGTTACCTATTTGGAAGAAAACGTAAAGTAGTTAGTTAAGAAATAAATTCTCCTCCTTATCCATGGATCTCAAAAGAGTAGTTGTTACAGGTTTGGGTGCACTTACCCCTATAGGCAATGATGTGTCTTCTTATTGGCAAGGTTTAATAAATGGTGTCAGCGGTGCTGCTCATATTACTAAATACAATCCTGAGAAGTTTAAAACTCAATTTGCCTGTGAAGTAAAAAACTTCGATGTTCAAGATTTTATTGATCGCAAAGAAGCCAGACGAATGGACTTGTTCACCCAATATGCCCTTGTGGTATCTGAACAAGCAATCCAAGACTCAAAGCTTGATTTAGAAAAGGTCAATAAAGATCGTGTAGGCGTTATCTGGGGTTCAGGGATAGGGGGCTTGACTACTTTTCAAGAAGAGGTGATGGCATTTGCTAAAGGAAATGGCACACCTCGTTTTAACCCGTTTTTTATTCCTAAAATGATTGCTGATTTAAGTGCAGGTCATATTTCTATCCGTTACGGATTTAGAGGTATGAATTATGTAACCGTTTCAGCATGTGCTTCCTCCACCAATGCCTTAGTAGATGCCTTTAATTACATTAGGCTCGGTAAAGCTGATGTGATTGTAAGTGGTGGCTCAGAAGCTGCTGTTACAGAAGCAGGCATGGGAGGATTTAGTGCTATGAAAGCACTTTCAGAAAGAAATGACTCTCCTGAAACGGCTTCTCGTCCTTTTGATAAAGACCGTGATGGTTTTGTATTAGGAGAAGGAGCAGGAGCTCTTATCTTGGAAGAGTATGAACACGCAAAAGCGAGAAGTGCAAAAATATATGCAGAACTCGTAGGTGGAGGGATGTCCTCGGACGCTTTTCATATTACAGCACCACACCCAGAAGGGTTAGGTGCTAAGAATGTAATGAAAGATGCCTTGAACGATGCAGGTCTAGTACCTGATAATATTGACTATATCAATGTGCATGGCACTTCTACACCTCTTGGAGATATTAGTGAAGCATTGGCTATTCAATCCGTTTTTGGAGAACACGCTTTCAATCTTAATATTAGCTCTACTAAATCTATGACTGGGCATTTGCTTGGTGCAGCAGGGGCTATAGAGGCATTGGCTTGTGTTTTGTCTATTGAGCATCAAATTGTTCCTCCTACGATTAATCACTTTACGGATGATGAGCAGTTTGATAAAAAGCTTAATTTTACTTTTAACAAAGCTCAAAAAAGAAAAATTGATTACGCTTTGAGCAATACCTTTGGCTTTGGTGGGCATAATTGCTCTGTGATATTCAAAAAACCTGACTGATTTGTGACCTTACTTTGGCGTTTTTTTTTTAGATTATGGAATCTTTTCCAAAAATACTCTGAAAGTGAAAGGAGTCTTATACAAGCTATTAGACAAATTACGGGACGTTCGCCTGTAAATATTAATTTGTATTACCTCGCTTTTAGCCATACATCTGCATCTCGCCTTAGTGAGGATACAGGGCTGAGAGAGTCTAATGAAAGACTCGAGTACCTAGGAGATGCTCTCTTAGGAGCTGTCATTGCAGATTATTTATTTAAAAAATATCCATTTAAAGATGAGGGTTTTTTGACAGATATTCGCTCCCGAATTGTCAATAGAGAATCCTTAAATCAGCTTGCCCTTAAATTAGGACTCAACGAACTTATTCGCTTCGAAGGCAAAAGACATCGTATGTCTTATAAATCAATGAACGGAGATGCTCTTGAGGCTCTAGTCGGGGCAGTGTATCTTGACCATGGCTTTAAATTTTGTCGTAGTTTCGTGATTCAGAAGATTGTCCAAGCCCAACTAGACCTGCAAAATGTAGTAGCTAATAATAAAAACTTTAAAAGCTTAGTGATAGAATGGGCTCAAAAAGAAAGCCGTGAGTTGCGTTTTGAGACTATACTAGAAAAAGGAAGCAAGCATCATCGTGAGTTTACAGTACAGCTACTGGTAGATGAAGA
>JBBRUH010000658.1:0-2076 GCA_038248005.1 Cytophagales bacterium
ACTTTTTGAGTTTATTTTTAGGAGGCTCTGTTTCTGTTGTTTCCTCCTGAGTGAAAGACTCAGAAGGCTCTTTATATTTGTCATAGCCTGATGTTTCCTTACTCTCCTCATCCTCCTGATTGTACTGCTTTATTTCTGTCTTATCTTCTTGTGGTGTTTCTTGAGGCTTCTCCTCTTGTTGAGTATGTTCAGTATCGTCTTTTGTTGGTGATGCTGTTGTAGGAAGATGACTTACGGTATCTGTTGTTGGTTTGTGAAAAATATCTGATATGCCATATTTGCCTTGCTGTGCACTGACAGACTCAAAACTCCATAAGACTAAAGCAAATTGCCCATTATCAGCCAATATACACTGCTCACTAGGTATAACGAACGCTTTTTGAAGAAGCTCTGCCCATTGTTTATCTGCTCGGTCTGTAGAGTTGCTCAACTCTTGGATGAAAGCCTGTACCTCATTCAGCCTTTGTCTTACTAGTCCTTGTTCTTGAGGGTTCACTTGTTCAAGTGGTATTGCCTGCTTGCTGATAGCCTGTGAAGACCAATAAGCTTCACCACTACCTCTTAGCTCAGCAACTGTAATGAAGGGTTCTGCCAAAAGATGTGCATACTCCTCTCCTAGCTTAAGCTTGAGATAGTTTTTGATTTTTGCATACATCTGAAAAATAGGTTTTCCCTGCCAGAGTATGGGCTTATAATCTTTGAGGTTACTACTATAAATTGTTTGACTTACCATTTAAAATTTGTTTGGTCTCTACATTATTATAAAGCATAGGCAGAATGCACTAACTTTTTGTTGGTTACTGGATAGCAAAGCTATACTGTTTCAGATGCTCTAAAATTACTCCTAGTTGCTGATTTGCTTCTATATCATAAGTAGGGATATCACAGTTTGCAATAAAAGAGATACGCAGTAACATCACCCAATTCTGATAGCTCTTAATCATAGGGATATACTGTATGACATCAGGGGATATGCTTGTTTTGCTCAGGCTTTCTGTAGCCTGTTCCATGTAGTCTAATAACTTATCTAATGACATTTTTCCATTTTCGGGCTGTGCTGTTTTCTCGAGGGAGTGAAAGACCTCTTGTTCTATGGGTATTTTAAGCCCTAGTTTGTTTGCCTCGTTGGTATCTTTGATTTTTTCTTTTTCTTGTGGAGCGTAGTAAGACCAACCTACGGAGTTTATAAACTCATTGATTCGTCCTGCCGTAATATGAGCAATCATCTCTTCGGCTTCATTAATCTTCTTAAGAGCATCCGTAAAACCTCTAATGTCATTTGCAATAATCTTAGTGAGTTTGAGCTTTTGGAAGCTGACCTTCAGGTTATCAAAAAGTGTATTGAGCATATTGGGGTCAAAGCCCTTTTCTACAAAAAACTGGAAATTATCTAGAGAGAGTTTGGTATTGAACCAATGGTCTTGGGCTTTTTCAGCTAAGATAAGTGAGTTATTCTGGAGGTTATGTAAGTCACCGTAGAAGAGTTCATTAAGGTCTATATCCTCTGTTTGTGTGAAGTGCTGCTCGGTTTCTTCCTTACTATTTTTATTGTAGTTTTTTCGTAATACTTCAAGGTTTTCCTCATACTTTTTATCAAAACTCAGTGCTGGATTATTTGCCCTTAGTAAGATGTAGGTATTGATATTTTTCTTTCGTACCAGTAGTTCACTCTGAAGTACCTCATGATAAATTTGAAATACTTCCCCTTCAGATATGGTAAGGCTTTCTATAAACTTCCCGAAGTAAAAAGTATCTTCTCCAAATACAATATCCATCTTGAGCTGTAAGCCTGAGCCTTCTGTGGCTGCTTTCTTAATCTGCTCATCCGCTTGGTCGCTATGATAGTGTTTGTCTAGCTCCTGTTTTGCATTTTCTAGTGCCTTATTGAGTACATTGATATAAATAGGTACACTGACCGTATTAGATGCTACGGGAACAAGGTTTTTGATGATGTACTCGCTTCCGTCTTTGCCAGGTATGCTAGATTCTAAAAAAGCCTCTTCGGGGTTTTCAAAAAACCTATTATTATTTGTATGATATTCTATGAATTTATCAAAATACTTTTGGTGAAAATCT
>JBBRUH010000659.1:0-2050 GCA_038248005.1 Cytophagales bacterium
AATTCTTATGCCTTGATAGCAGATGCCATAGAATCTACAACAGATATATTCTCTTCTTTTTTGGTATTGATTGGGATAAAATTTGCCAATATCCCTGCAGATGAAAATCACCCCTACGGACATGGCAGAGCAGAGCCTTTAGTTACGTTTATGATAGTAGGTTTTTTGATTATTTCGGCAGTGATTATCGCTTATCAGAGTGTTCAGCATATCTTTGTGCCTCATGCCTTGCCCAAAGCTTATACTCTTTGGGTGTTAGCAGGAATCATCCTCTGGAAAGAGATTTCGTATAGATTGGTTATGCAAAAGGGCATCGAAACCAACAGCTCGTCTCTCAAAGCAGATGCTTGGCACCATAGAAGTGATGCAATTACTTCGGTAGCTGCTTTTATCGGGATTTCTATTGCATTGGTACTAGGGAATGGCTATGAAGCAGCAGATGATTGGGCAGCACTCTTTGCTTCTGGCTTTATTTTATACAATAGTTATATGATTTTTAGACCTGCTTTAGGGGAGATAATGGACGAGCATCTTTATGATGACCTCATAGAGAAAATAAGAGAAGTATCTCATAGTGTAGAGGGAATTATAGAAACCGAAAAATGCTATATCCGCAAATCAGGGATGGAATACCATGTAGATTTGCATGCAGTAGTAGATGCTTACATCACCGTAAAAGAGGGACATGATTTAGCCCATCAACTACAAGACGCACTACGTGAACAAATCCCAGAACTAGGACATATTTCTATTCATATAGAACCTTGTGAATAATCAAAAAATGATATTGAAAAAAATTTAAGCCCTAAAAAATTAATCCCTAATGACTTCCGTGGTAACTCCTTCCAAATAAAGCACTCATTATCAGTATATTACAAGCTCATCTATCACTTGAGCCTAATCTTTTCATTTGGAAGTGTAGGTTTTTTGGTAAAGACTACTTTTTTGCTTGTCATATCTTCGAATAAAGTTTTGAGGAGTCGCTCTCCATTTTCTCGGGTTTGTTCTAAGATATTAGATTCTAGTGCAGTGCGAGTGATTTGTTTTTCAGCCGCTTGAAAAGCCTGTCCTATTAGTTTAGAATTATCCATAGAATACGAGTCTGTATCATAGATGCGGGTATCTTTGTGGTTAATTTTGGCGTAGCAAAGTTCTGGTTCGGGAAGTTTGATGTATAAAGTATCTTTGCTATCTATAATATCCTCATCTTTAATTTTGGTAAGGTCTATACACCCTACAGCTTCGCCGCTGATAATCAGAATGGCTTTGGAGTCAAACCAATAGTCATATTCCATTTTATGCTCTAATACATCCCTAAATTTATACTTGACAAGTTCAAGCTTACCAAGGGCTTCTATTTTTTCTAGCACTATGTTGTGGTTAGAGATAATCTTAGAAGGTCCGGAGCTAAAAAAACTTCCTCCAAAGCTTCTCATCCCAAGAAGAATAACCACAAGAGATAATATAGCAATGATAATAGGATAAACAACACGCATATTTTGAGTCATTAATGAATTAAAAATAATGATTTCACAACAAAGATACAGTAAAAAAATAATATAAGATGTTCTCTCTAAAGTAAGACATTAGGTATAAGGCATAGATTATTGGTCTGTAAAAAACTGATAAAAGATGCTTTGCTTTTGATACTTTACAAATGGCAAAAGATAAATTTGTAGGTTTTTATGATTAGTTTTGGAACTCCATTTAGATTAATACTCATTCAAAATATGCTTTTAAAACGTTGTGTTTCCTTTTTAAAAGGTTTCTTTATTTTTCTACTTCTCTCCCATCTCACTGCCTGCTATCCTGATACGCTCAGACAACAAATGGCTGGCTGCGATACTATAGAGATTATCTTTTACGCTACAACAAACAAAGCACAAGATACTCTTGTCATTGCCCAAAAAAAATACATTAAGGAAATACTATACGATTTTTCAGCTACCAAATTATCTGCTTTAGATTGTCCTATACAAGCCAAGATTACCTTTAAAAAAGCCCGTCAAAATTATATCCTTATGGAAGGTGAATTGGCTTTAAATTCTGA
>JBBRUH010000660.1:0-2045 GCA_038248005.1 Cytophagales bacterium
AGGCGTAAGCTGCTGCCAAAAAAAAGGCAGCTTCTGCATTTTCAGCATCTTTTTGATACAAATCCCTTGCTTTATCTATGCTTAAATCCATGTAACTTAAAAAGGTATCATCATAGATTTCTACATCAGAATTAGGCATGATTTTCCACCATTCATTTAAGCCTAGCAAAAAATAAGGCAAAGGATGATTAGGATATTTCTCCTTGAACCAACCAAATTGTAAAGCAGCTTTTTCAAATTTAAAATTATACATATCATTGACAGCAGCCGTAGCTTCCATCTGGATTAAGGCATTGTCTAACAGATGCTCTTCTCCTTTTTCATAGATGGCTTCCTTGTTAAAAACCTCCTGAGCTTGTAGATAAGAGGCACTAAATAGCATAATAAATGCGTAAAACCTACTTCTGCGAGATTTAATCAAGGAATAAAATAAATATGCAAGCATACAATCAAAATTATATCTAAATTTGCTATGTTTTTTTAATATCATTGATATATATAAAATAAAATATCTCTTTTATTATTATTGTTGTAATGACTAAACCATTAATATTTCAAATTATTGAGTATTAATCACTAATAATTTACCATCGCTTTATCACTTTGTCAAGTACAATTATTCATCAACAAAAGTTTGAACTTTATCTTTCTCAATCACAAATAGAGCAAAAAGTTCAACATCTCGGCAAAAAGCTGACTGAGCAATATGCACAAGAATGTCCTGTAATCTTGGTGATACTTAATGGTGCTTTCCGATTTGCTGCAGACCTTATCAAAGAACTTAATTTTCCACTTGAGATAGAGTTTGTACGCATTGCTTCTTATCAAGGCACACAAAGTACTGGACAGATAAAAGAGATGCTAGGTCAAAATTTGGATTTGAAAGGGCGAACTGTCTTGATTGTAGAGGACATCATAGATACAGGACACACTTATCAGTATTTACAATCAAAATTAGCCAATGCTTCTGCCAAATCTATAGCAATGGCTACTCTGCTGTTTAAACCTGCACATTATACATTACAACATATTCCTGAGTATATCTGTTTTGAAATTCCTGATGAGTTTGTAGTGGGGTATGGTTTAGATTATGAACAGCATGGAAGAGAGTTGAATGATATCTATTCTCTTAAGCAAGACATAGGTTATAAGTGATGAGTAATGCGTTTGTAATAATCTGATAATGAGTTTTTTACATACACTAAATCAGATAATTATTCTGAGGCTGTTACTAAATATAGTTGAAATTTTTTGAATTAGGTTTTCTAATTCTTTGTTATATTGTGTTTTTTGATAAATTTTAGATTATGTTAAATATAGTGTTGTTTGGCCCCCCAGGTGCAGGAAAAGGTACACAGAGTAAAAAAATAGAAGAGAAATATCATTTGCTACATATTTCTACTGGAGATTTACTTTTTAGAGAAGTATCTGCTGGTACATTGCTAGGGCAACAAGCAAAGCAGTGCATGTTGGCAGGCAAGCTAGTACCTGATGAAACAGTAGTGAGCATGATTGAAAATAAAATCAAATCTAATCTCAAGGCAGCAGGTTTTGTGTTTGATGGCTTTCCACGCAATCAAAAGCAAGCCGTTACTTTAGATCAACTTCTTGAGTCTTATCAGATAAGTATCTCAGCCGTGATTTCATTAGAAGTAGAAGAAGATGAACTCATCAAAAGGATGCTACAAAGAGGTGCTGAAAAAGGAAGATTTGATGATCAAAATGAAAGTATCGTAAAAAGTAGATTGGTTACTTATAAACAGGAGACACTTCCACTTGCAGACTATTACCAAAAACAAGGTAAATTTGCAGCTATCTCGGGAATTGGGTCTGTGGATGATATTTTTGAGCAAATTTGTAAAAAAGTAAGCAACTTAAAATAATTGAAGTTTATTGGTTGCTATACTCATAAAAGTAATTTATAACTATTATTTTTGGCTTTTTACACTGAGATATTAAAACACATATAAATATCAAAAATAAAATATGATTAATTTTTAACCCCCCAAAACTCTATACCTTATGAAAAATATCGTGTTATTTGG
>JBBRUH010000661.1:0-2036 GCA_038248005.1 Cytophagales bacterium
AAAGCATAACGGTTATTAGCTCCAAAGCGGGATGAACCATCTACACGTGCATTGGCTCTTACAGAATATTTATTCTTAAAGCTATAATTTACATCTGTGAAGAAAGAAACCAGGCTATTTTGAGTTGCAGTACCTCCAACAAGTGGAATAAAATCAGGGTTATTTGATGTAATCCCTGCCTCATTTCTTAATCTACCAGTTAGACCAAAACCAGTAAAGTCAAAACGATCAAATTGACGATATACGATTTCTTGAAATAAACCTACATTGAGTTTATGATCATCTCC
Source organism: Cytophagales bacterium (assembly GCA_038248005.1). Classification (GTDB taxonomy): domain Bacteria; phylum Bacteroidota; class Bacteroidia; order Cytophagales; family Microscillaceae; genus JAABSX01. The sequence continues at coordinate 288 of JBBRUH010000661.1, forward strand.
AAATTTAGTGTCATAATTTAAGGAAGTAGTTCCTGTAAAACGGGCAGATCTTTGGGTCTGACGGAATAACTGACCATTTAGCCCTCTTGAACTACGCCCTGAAGCTGTACTAGGGTCAATTAGTACTTCATCATTGCTCTGAAAATAATCTACTCCCCAGTTAGTACGGAAAGTTAACCCTTTGATGGCTGCTATATCATACTCAAGGTAGGTAGTAGCTACGATTTTTACATCTTCAAAACTACGTGTGTTGAGTAATAACTCAGCTACACCATTAGGTTGATTACTACGCAAACGATATCCACTTGCAAGGGGTCTATTAAAATCACCATCAACATAAACAGGCTCATAAGGGTTAGACCAGCGAATAGCATTAAGAGGTGAGGTAAGTCCTGTATTGGCTTCACGAGTATAGTTAGATTTAGAATAACCCAAGGAGAGGTTGGTTCCAAATCTGAAGTTTCCTGCATTATGATTGATATTAACTCTTCCTGTATAACGGTCAAGATTGGTGTTTTTGACCACGCCTTCTTGCTTGAAAATACTTCCTGATACATAGAAAGTGGTGTTTCCATTTCCACCAGTAGCATTTATCTCATGATTAATGGTGCGAGCACTTTGATTGAGTATTTCCTCAGACCAGTCAGTCTCTACTGTACGAAGTTCGGCTATTTCTTCAGAAGACAGGAATGGGGCAATACCTATACCAGTTTCAAGTTCTAAATCAATTTTTTGATTGGTATTGAGTACTTTTACTCTCCAATCAGGTGCAGCAGAGACACCATACTGTACATTATAATTGAACTGTGTTTTTTGTGCTTTTCCTCTTTTAGAAGTAATTACAATCACACCATTAGTACCTCTAGAGCCATAAATAGCAGAGGATGAGGCATCTCTTAAAATATCAATACGCTCAAAATCATTGGGATTAAGTGTGCCAAATTGCTGTGCAGTAATCTCAATTCCATCTAAAATATAAAGAGGTTGGTTACGACCATTGATACTACCCGTACCACGGATTCGTACTTGGGCTGAGGCTCCTGGCTGCCCACTTGTAGCAGATACACTTAGACCTGGAGATTGTCCTTGCAAGATTTGGTCAATGGAAGCAACAGGGACTAGAGCAATACTTTTTGAAGTAACTGCTGTAGCAGAGCCTGTAAAAGTTCGTTTATCTTCATCACGATACCCTGTGATAACTACCTCCTCAAGGTCAGTGGTATCTATGGTCATACTTAAATCAAGGGTACTTTGATTACCAACAATGATTTCTTGGCTTACAAGTCCTATGGCTTGAAATAAAAGTGTATTTTCACTGGATGCTTGAATACTATAAGTACCATCTACACCTGTAATAGTACCTTTGGTAGTGCCTTTAATGGATACACTGACACCTGGAAGTGCCTCTCCTGTTTTTACATCTATCACCTTCCCACTAATGGTACGGTCTTGGGCCGTCAAAAGCCCTGATGATAGTAAACAGAGAAAAAGTAGCAGTAATAATTTTCTCATTTAATGATTATTTAATTGTTAAAAAAATGTGAATATTGTAATATATCCCCAATTTTACAAATAATTTCTTGAAAAACAACTATACAAAAGATATAATTTAAAATTAAACTCTTCTAATTTAGGTTGTTTTTGTAAAAATATCAGAATAATATGAATTTTATGGATATTATTATAAAGGTAAATGATAATTATCGAGATATAAAATCTAAGTTTTTGCTCAAAAGATTTTAAATCCTT
>JBBRUH010000662.1:0-2031 GCA_038248005.1 Cytophagales bacterium
GCTTTTGTACCTACTCCATTTAATCCTACAGATTTTTGGAAGGCATCAGAGTCATATTTTCCACCTGTGTTAATCTTAGAAACGCAATCAACCACCTTTCCAAGAGGAATACCACGACCAAAATCACGTACCCGAACCCTCTTATCGCTTACTTCCAGTTCTATATTTTTGCCAAAGCCCATCATGTGTTCATCTATGGCATTATCCATGATTTCTTTGGTCAATACATAAATACCATCATCTGGTGAAGTACCATTGCCTAATTTCCCTATATACATACCAGGTCTTTTACGGATATGCTCACGCCAGTCTAGGGTCTTAATATTATCTTCGGTATAAGCTACGCTCATTTGTATTTGGGTTCTAAGGTTTTGATTTAAAAAGCAATATTGCTACATTTTAGCCAAAAAAACAATTTTGCTACAAATATAAGCATTAAAATTATATTTAAAAGTGAAATGTGTAGGTTATTAGCATATTATGTTTAAATTTTTAGAATATTAGGGAGTAACATTGGGTTATTGAGAGATTGAGAGATTAGATGATTATTCATTGGGTTATTGAGTTATCGGGGGCAATCTTCAACCCTTCAATCCCTCAACTCTTCGCTAAATCAATCCTTCAACTCGCACTTCTCATTCTCTTAATTTCCTATTTTTAGATATATTTGAAATTCTATCAAAATACTGAACGATAAGAATTTAATTTTAATTTAAAAATAGGTATGAAATTCGAGCAAAAAACATTTCTCATCACGGGTGCTTCCAAAGGAATAGGGAGAGCATTGGCACTGGCTTTGGCTGCTCAAAAAGCCAATCTAGGTTTAGTAGCAAGAAGCGAAAAAGAACTTATATCTCTCCAAAAGGAAGCCCAAGCACTTGGAGCAAAAGCTGAGATATTTGTAGGAAGCGTAGCAGATGAAGAGTTGGCTAATGGAGCAGTTTCTACACTCCTCCAAAAATTCAAAAAAATAGATTTCCTCATTAATAATGCGGGCTATGGTGTCTTTGGTAATGCCGAGACTATAGATGCACAAGACTGGTCTGATTTGATGGATACGAATGTAAAAGGCACTTTTTTGTATTCTAAGGCAGTGATTCCTTCTATGAAGGAAGCTAAGAAAGGACATATCATCAATATCGCTTCTGACATCGCAAAGCGTGTATTTGGAGGTGGTAGCCTTTATTGTGCTTCTAAATATGCTCAGGATGCGTTCTCAATGGCATTGCGTAAAGAGGTTCGCTCAGAGGGTATCAAGGTTTCTGTATTGTATTCAGGCTTGGTAGATACACATTTTCATAGCCATGAGCAAGGCGATGAAAAAGCAACAGATTGGCTCAAATCAGAAGATATGGTAGATGCTATTTTGTATGTGGCAGGAGTGCCTGCTCATGTGGTGATTGATGAGCTGATGATTCATCCACTTTCTCAGGAATACTAAATAAGGGATGAGCCATGAGTTATTGATGATTATGATGTAAAAATCTGATAGTAAGAAGTTTACATAAAATAAATGAGTGCTTTATTTTGAAAGTATTATTAAAAATCAGGTTGAATCACACAAAAAATAGTGTAGAAAATGATTATTGAGGTATGCTTATAATTTGGCTTCGGAAGCCTTGAGATGTTTTACGAGCCTCCAAGTACAAGTTTCATCTTGCACATTGACGGCTACAACATCCATGATTTTATGCACTAGTAAAAGTCCTAGACCTCCTTTTTGTCTTTCTTCTACTATTTTTTGTATAGAAGGATTTTTATACGTGTTTAGGTCAAATGGCTGGTGGTCATTATTGATAATCTCGAAGATTAGTTGTTTTTCTTGTTGAAAGATATTAATCTGAAGGATATCATCTGGATTGCATTGGTGAGCATGGATAATTAAATTAGCACAGACTTCATCTACAGCAAGCACCAATTGATTTACCTCTATCTCAGATAAGACGAGGTCTTGGAGGGATTTCTTGACAAATTCACGAATCAATTTTAGATTATCACGGACACATGTAGCTTTGTAAGAATGATTCATTA
>JBBRUH010000663.1:0-2031 GCA_038248005.1 Cytophagales bacterium
AATTTTTGTGGAATTTGAATAATTAAGGTTATTATAAAAATGTATCTGCCTGATAATAAGAAAGTTAAACATATTAAGGACACTAGTTTTATTGTTTACCACAAAAATTGTCATACAATCATTCTTGTTTCTTAAAAAACTAAATTTATTATCTCACTCTTCAAAATCTAGTGATACAGAGAATACAGGGTCACCTTGCTCGTAAATCTCTGTATCTATTTTTTGGCTTGTATCAGCATTGGGAGGAGAGGGCAATTGTTCTGAGATATTTTGAGATTGGTCTAGTATTTCATATTCAGGATTAGAGAAGTCTATAAGTTCAGAATCATCATAGCTTCTCCACTCAAAGGCAATATTAGCAATCAATAAGATACATACTAAGCAAATCTGAAAAATAAGACTTCTCTGCCTACTCAAATCTACTTCTGGGTGCTTTTTATTGGTCATGCTAGATGAGATTAGTCTAGTGAAAATTGAATCGGAATAGTAACTTCTTGTTTGACTGATTTACCATCTACACGGGCAGGAAGCCAGATCATATTGGTAGCTTTGATAGCCTCGATAGCTGCTTGGTCACAGGCAGAATTAATTCCTTTTAACACCTTAAAATTGGCAAGACTGCCATCTGACATCACCACAAAACGAACAAAGACTCTACCTTGGATATTGTTTTGACGTGCTTCTCTTGGGTAGATTATTTTTTTTGCAAGTTGTTTATAAAATTGGTCTAAGCCACCTTCTACAGTAGCAAATCGGTTTTGCTCTATATTTAATTCTTTGCTAGGGTCTTGCCAGTGAGTTTTGCCTGAAAAAGCAAATAAAAGTAAAGCTAAAAGTGGAATAATAAAAACCATTTTCAGTTTCCAATAAGAAGGAGTAGGACGCTTCTGAAGGCGGCGTAAGCGAGATTTTATTTCAGTTTGATTAAAACTATGGGTCATATTGAGCTTGAGCTGCTGAAAAAGCCGTTGAACCATTAGCTTTTGATAGCTAGGCAAATCACTGTGTCGCATTACAGAGGCATCTGCAATATATTCATGATTATTTTTTAAAGCTCTTTGATAAGCATATAAGAAGGGATTAAACCAAAAAAACACCTTCAAAATCTCCAAATACAGAATATCATAGCTATGCCTGTCATGAATATGCTTTAACTCATGGAATAATATTTTCTCATTTTCTTCTTGGCTAAGGTCTTGAGTATTATCCCAAAATAGGTAATTAAAAAATGAAAAAGTAGGTAGTTTTCCTTCTGTATTGATTTGCAAATAGCCTGACTGATGAATGACTTTATGATTTCTAATCATGTGCATTAATTGCCAAGAACGATAGCATAGCTGCAAGGCAAAAACAAGTACTCCTATCCCATAAATCCAAAGCCAATAATATATAAAAGAATCATCTTGGGGAATAAGATTTGTTTTTAGAGTATTGACTTGCAGTGTAAGGATTTCTAAATTTAGAGGGACTGCTTGCCCTGATGACTCTCCTGGTATAGGAAATTCGATGAATGGAATGAGCAATGCTAATAAAGAACTGACTAGCAAATAATAGCGATTTCTCTGAAAAAAAGAATCATCTCTCAAACAAACTAGATAAAAGCCATAAAATAGCCCTAAACAAAGACTGTATTCAAAAAAATAATCGAGCATATCATTGATTTATGGTTTATTTTTTCTGAAAGACATAAGATTACATAGTCATTTATTTTATAGAAAAATATCTATATGGCTGAACTACGACAGCCTCTACTCCATTGAAAATCTTTGGAGCTACTTTTTTAATAATGTTGTAACTAGCATTTACATCTGCATTGATTAGAAAGCCTTTGGAAGTTTTGAATAAGCCTCTTTTTACTCTTCTGCCTAGATAAGTACTTTGTTTTCCAATCTTTTCATTATCCAAGAAACTACATTTGTTAGTGTAACTTTCCTCTGTGAGTGTTACTTTAATGCCTTCTAGTTCAGCTTTGTAAGTTAGCATTTGTATAAATTTAGCGTGTGGCACACTCACAAAATTCTGATTATTGGT
>JBBRUH010000664.1:0-2019 GCA_038248005.1 Cytophagales bacterium
AGACAATCCAAGAACGGGATAATCTAGGTTTTGAGGTAGAAGTAAGTGAAGATGGGCAAATCTTTGAAAATATTGCTTTTGTAGAAGGGCAAGGAAATGCTTCTTCTCCTCGTCAATATGAACTTAGCTATGATAAATTTGAAGCGGCTTACTATCGCCTTAAGCAAATAGATACTGATGGAGAATTCAACTATTTTCCTGTGATATTTATCTCGGCGTTTGTACCCAAAGTAATGCTGTATCCCAATCCTATTCAGTCTGGGCAAATCTTGAAACTTATAGGACTAGAAGCAAACAAACTGTATCAAATATCTTTAAGAAATACTCAAGGGCAGACTCTCCAACGCTTTCAAAGTAAAGGGGCAAAGGTTAGCAAGATATTAGAAACGAAGATACCTTTTCTCAATGCAGGTGTTTACTTTTTGGAGATGCATGGTGCAGCACAAAAAATAATTTTAAAGCTGGTGAAGTACTAAGGTTTTAAAAGACCTCATAGATGAAGTTAATCTATGGGGTCTAATCCTAATGCTTTGAGTTGTGCCAATAATTTTTCTACTCTCTGAGATTCTTGCTCGGCACGTTGAGATTCCTTCTCGGCACGCTGATATGCTTCTTCAGCACGTTGAGATGCTTGCTCTGCACGTTGGGACTCTTGCTCTACTTTTTGCCTTTCCTGTGCCAATGCTTCTTGATTAAAGGCATCTTTTTCTACTCCTGTATAAAGCAAATTCCCTTCTTTGCTACACCAACGCCCCCAAGGAGCTTTTTCCTTCTCAAATAAACCTTCCCATATCATAATGCCAAGATTGACTTCTTCCATAAAGAAATGCTCAGTTTCTAGCCTTTCATAATGTCCTTTACTTAGATAAAATACATTGAGTCTCTCCTCATAAAGGCTAAAATAAGGGTCTATCAACACATAATAGCTTACACCCATATTGGCGTAAATGACCATTTTTTCTTCACTTTCTTTGCCTATTTTGTTGGAGATAACCTCTACTACAAGTTCGGGTGATTTACCCACTATCCAAGTAAAATAGCATTTATCTTTTTTATCAAACCACGTCTCGGGTTTCTTGACATCAAAACTTAAAAACATATCAGGCACTACTGCAGGTTTATCCACCGCATAGTAAATACCTACATTAGAGGATGCCCAAAAGTCACGCTCTGTCCACTCTGCTATGTGCAGAGGGTCTATCAGCAAGCGTTGCTGTATTTCTGAAAAGATATTATCCACAGGGTCGTCATTTTCGGTGATAAATTGTTCATAATCAGGTTCTTCTACCTCATAATAAGTCGTGTGGGCATAGACACGCTTGTTGCCTACTTTCGTAACCAAGATATATTCTTCTTGTAAGCCTAATTGTTCTATCAGTGATTCTTCCATATTAGTAGGGATGTGTCTGTACAAATATACAAAGGAAATATGAATTTTAAAACCCAATAGAAATGATTTCTGTAAGGCTATTTTACCCTTTCAGTTTCCTGATCAACTTCACCAAACCTTGTGGCAAGAAGCGTATTCTCCAGCGTAATTTTTGGTAGAGAGCTTGGTCTTGGGGGGTGAGGAGATTGGGCTGCAGGGTTTTCAGGAATTTCTTAGCCAAGGAGACATTCCCTTGATAATAAAACTCATCTGCTTTTTGAAGGAAATAATAGTTGATAATCTTTTCTTTCAGTGTATCATCTTTTACAGTAGGAAAATTAAATAATTGATAAGGTTTTCTGAGGGGAACATTTTCTTCTAAAAACTGTGTATAGTGAGGGAGATTCCATAATCTAGCTAGTGTATGGAAATACATATCTCTATCTTGGATAAAAAAAGTGCTTTGACTGACGGTCTTAGACTGAGGATGTAACCTAAAATTAGCAAAAGTATGAGGTACTTTTATAACTTTTTCCAAGCCAAAATGAACCAAATACTTTATCCACCAATCTCTATCCATTAGGTAGTGTAATTCAGTATCTAGTAAACCCATTTTTTTGATGGCACTTTGGTGGTAGAAGGTAGCAGGC
>JBBRUH010000665.1:0-2005 GCA_038248005.1 Cytophagales bacterium
ATCTGTGAAGTAATAGGAAAAGATAAATCGGTATTAAGTCGTGAGCTTAGGCGTAATTCAGATAGCCGAAATAGAGTTTATAAATCAGATTTAGCCCAAAAGAAATACGAAAAAAGGCAATTAGAGAAGCCTAAGAAGCAATATTTCACTTCTGTTATACAAGAACAGGCTGAGGCTGGATTAAAGTCTTATTTGAGTCTTGAACAGATTGTAGGGTTGGCAAAGAAAAAAAATGATGCTTGTGTATCAGTAGAAAGAATCTATCAACATGTCTGGACAGACAAGAAAAAAGGAGGTGAACTACACACTTATCTCAGAAGTAAGGGAAAGAAACCCACTTTTCTTCTATATCTTCTTTGACAAATTTTTTGACTTCTTCATTAAAACCAGCTTTACAACGAATCACAAATGCATCTCCTCTCAAATCTATACCTTTGCAAAGCTCAAAAGATGGATAACCTCTATCCATCAAAAACAAACCTGTCAAGCCGTTTAGCATCTCTTTACTTCTGATCTGTTCATATTGCTCCTCGAATAAAGCTCTTTTCCCCTTTGTACACGGTGATAGCTCAGCACTTAATACAAACTGCTCTAAAAAATCAGTATATTGATAGTAATGATTTACATAACGAGTATTTAAAGCCACAAAAGCACTATAACTCAGATGCTGACGAGCTTTACTAAAAGCCTGCTTACTGTAACTCAGATGGCAAGAAATCAAGTCTAAAAATCTCTCTACCTCTACACTTAAACTTAATACAATACGCTTGATTTGTAGCATTATTAAATCACTGAAGCCAAGTACTCTTTGGCGTGTAAAACTTTCTTTCTTTTTATGGCGAATTGACTTAAATTAATTATCTTGAATAGTTGAAAAAAGATTCTTGAACACATGAACTGAGGGTGATAAATTTGATTTCATCTTGGTACTCCTATTTGTGAAAGTATTTATAACCATTTCTTAATAAGAAAGTCCTTAAGTTTACAGCATTGTGCGTCTTCGCTTGCACCCCTGCAAGTAGAAGCTAGGATTTAGAGGTAGAATAAATTGTGAAAATGGTGATAAGAATCTTATTTCATAAAAAAGATAAAAGAACTTCATATCTTGTATTTCAATTTCAATTGTAAAATATATTAACCTCAATGTATATATTAAATGATTATTATCATAATGTTATCTTTATTCTGATAAATAGATATAATTGAAAAATTTATTATATTTGGGAAACTAAAATTCAAGTTATGACACACACTTACTTTTCTAAACAACTCGTTTTATTCTTTATCATTTATCTGGGTAGCACTCTCTCAGCTTATGCCCAAATTACTTCATGGGAAGTAAATGGCTTGACTGGCTATGGTGCATCTCCTTTTACAGCCACCGCCTCAGATGCCAATGCAATCATAGGTGGATTGACTAGGGGAGCAGGCATTACTACCTCTGGCACCGCCTCTGGCAATGCTTGGGGAGGGAATGGATTTAATGTGGCAGACCAAGCTACGGCTATCACGAATAATAAATTTGTTACTTTTACAGTAAGACCTGCTACTGGTTATACCCTCAATCTGGCTTCCATCAGTGCCTACAATGTTCGTAAATCTACGGAAGGCCCTACCTCTGGTATCTGGCAGTATAGCTTAGATGGGACAAACTTTACCAATATCGGCACTACCATCACTTGGGGTACGAATATAACTGCAGCAGGCAATGCACAGGCTGCTATTGATTTATCAGGGATTACAGCACTTCAGGGTGTCCTCTCTACTACTACGGTTACATTCAGAATAGTAATATGGGGAGCAAGTGATACTGCTGGTACTTGGTATATCAATAACATCGCCTCTGGCAATGATTTGGAACTCAATGGAGCAGTAATCTTAGTAGGTGCACCTACAAGCAATGCCACCGACTTTTTTAGATCTAGGCAAAATGGTAACTTTAATACACCTAACACATGGGAATCATCTACGGATAGTAGCACTTGGATCAATGCTACTCTAGTGC
>JBBRUH010000666.1:0-2002 GCA_038248005.1 Cytophagales bacterium
AAGTTGTTCAAAGGCTTCTATGCTTTCATCCATTGGGTCTTCCATCGTGCCACCGTGTAGCTGATATAAATCAATATAGTCTGTTTTTAGGCGGCGAAGGCTCTCATTGACTGACTCCAAGATATAGGCTTTACTCGGGTTCCAGTCCCAGCCATTACCATCTTCTCTGAGTTGATTGCCTACTTTAGTGGCTATGATAACTTTTTGGCGAATGGGTTTGAGGGCTTCGCCTACACTTTCTTCATTCCAGCCTTGGTCATATAAATCTGCAGTATCAAAAAAATTAACTCCCTGCTCAAAAGCTTTTTGAATAATGGCTGTATTCCTTGCTTGGTCTTTGCCCAACGACATACAACCCAAGCTAATTTCGCTTACTTTTAAATCTGATTTTCCTAAGGTTTGGTAGTTCATATTTCAGTATCAAATAACAGTTTCATAATGCTTTTCATTTTTTATGAATAACACGATTAATAACAAATAAAGCATTTCAAAGTTTTTTCATACTCTCTGTAGCGTTTTGAGCTTCAGATACGTCTAGTGAGAAATAATTAATTAGTGATTTTATTCCAAATCTTATGAATACTCTAAAAACAGTTTACTTAAGCATCCTAGGGATGATAGTCTTAATCAGCGGATGCACGGATTCAGAAATGATTTCCCCTAACCCTAATCAATGTTATGAGGGGATTGTGATTGCTGGAGATTGTCCAAGTTTTCTTTTTGTCCAAGTTAGCAATGCACCCATTGGCGAAAATTGGGAACTTATCCATAATTACGACCTTTATGAACAAGCAACTTACAACAATGCAATTTCTATCAACAATATTCATCAGTTTACCAACCTTGATTTACAAGTGGGTGACAAAGTATATTTTACCATTGATACAGAGGCATCCAAAGACCCTGGTACCTGCTTAAAAATTGGCATCTGTACTACAGATATTAGATTTCTATCTTATCCAAACAAAAGATACTGTATCAGTACTATTTCTAAGCAGCCTTGTGCTGAGAATAATTAAAAGCTTGATTGTACCTGATTATTTTCTAACTTAAAAATAAGGGAGCGTTTAAGAAGTAATATAGCACTTTTGGTGTTGCCTTTTTACCACAAGGACACGAAGAACATTAAGCTTAGTTTGATGGCTTATTCAAGTTGTATTTTTTCTAAATTTTTAGTCTTATGGGTAGATTATTTCTTGTTTGTTCCCTAAAATGTCTCATTCCCTCACTAAATCAACCCTCCTCCCCTCCACTATTACCAAATTATTAAATATCTCAGAAACCCTTGCACCTTTAAAATAACACATTTATTTTAGCACAAGGCAACCAGATTCATACCCAATCTCGTGTTGTAGTTTTATTCATTCATTAAACCCAATTATTATGCGTTTTAAACCGATTTTATTTTTGTGTACTTTGCCTCTGATGCTATTGCTTAGCACCTGCAAAGACGAAGATGTTCTACCTGCCGCCACACAAAGTGGACGCAATACCTTTGGCTGTAAAGTCAATGGAAAAATATGGATACCTAGTGGTGAAGACAATCTCTTTGCCTACATAGAGGATGGACTTTTTTTTATTAGTGCTTCTACTCGCACCCACGAAATTTATACAAGATCTTACATGAATGTTCAGATTGCTGATTTATCAAGTACAGGTACATATCCTATTGATGGATCAGAAGATAATGCAGGTGTATTCTTCTTTGCTAGTTGTTATTATGGTTCTTATCTTAACATAGAAGATGATGTGGTGGTAGATGGAAGTATAACTATTACCAAATATGATATGCAAAACTTCATCATTGCTGGCACTTTTGAGGCTACACTTGCAGTTCCTAACTCTTTGGATTGTGATACTATCAGAATTACAGAAGGACGCTTTGACTATAAAGTAAGATGATTTTTAACCCATTAAATTAAAAAAAAATGAAAAATTTATTTAAAAACAAAACAAAACAAAACAGGTTATCTGACAATTTTTGTGGAGCTTGAATAATTAA
>JBBRUH010000667.1:0-1999 GCA_038248005.1 Cytophagales bacterium
ATTTAAAGGTTTAAGAATAATATCTCGAAATCAAGCACATTAAAACCTAATATCCAAATTTTATATCTAAAATATTCTTGTTAAATTTAATTTAACAATTTAACAATTTAACAATTTAACAATTTAACAATTTAACAAATATTATTCTTTAAACTATAAACACAATGACCCAACGAAAAGGATATTTTTGCACGCTTTTATCTTGATTGTCTAGGGAACAATTTTACAAAATTATGAGGAGAAAGCAAGAAAGATTCTGAAGGTTTTGGGTTTGCAGTTGGAATTAGAAATCTAGACCAGTTGGTTAAATATCTATCAAATATTTCTTTATTTTATCATGTACACTTGCTTGGTTTTGTGGTGTAATAAAGATTTTTTCTTTTACACTATTTCTTTTGTCTTTATCTAAAAAAAGGACAAAAGAATCTACCAAAACCTCTTTTGGAGGTAGGTTAGTACTCAATTTAATAGGGTTGAGGACAAGGTTAGGAAGAGTACTAAAATCTTTCCCGTAATTTAGGCTTACTGTCTTTTTACCTGCTACATCTGAGAGTAAAAAATATACTTTCTCAGGATTTACTTGACTGACTTGTGTAGCAAAATCAGCTGTTTTCTTTACACACGAAGGACAATCTAGCACAGATACAGCATAAATGACCAGAACCTCTTGAGGTATAGTGTGGGTTTGCATCATTTCTTGAAGAAAAACATCTTCAGATGACTGTTGACTACTACACTGCCACATACAAAAAGCCAAAAGTACTAGGCGGTATTTATTCATTCTTTAGCAATTTAAATAAATCAAAACTCAAGTAATCTTCGTCTGCCTCTGGGTTTTCGGGGTGATTTTTAGAAATATACAGTCCCTCAGGTGCTACAAAAAAATTAGTATAGGCATATTTTTCTTTAAAGATTTGAGTTTCTCCCACTTTCTTAAAGTTTTCATCTAAGATAATGATAGAAAAAGGCTTGGCATGGTCAAAATCTTTGCTCGCCTCATCTGTAGGGTGTAATACAAAACGATAATATACTTTTCTGAATGAGTCATAGATGATATGACGGTAAGCATACTGGGTCATATAAAATATACGATCTTCGTCATTGTCTGCATCTTCTTTCATTGCAGGGATTTCCTCTACATACTTAGATTGGGCTTTGTACTTCTGCTCTTTGCCTCTGAAATCAGTTACATAAATATTTTCATCCATACAAAAAGAATAAATATAGTTTCCTCTATCATCTGAGGTAAAGCCAAAACGGGTATGGGCTCCTCCATGAATTTTCTTAGAGGCTTCTCCTGTATATTTATAAAGCGAATCTATTTTTCCATCACTCATATTAAGTGCAAAGCCAATATGATAATTCCAATAACCAGGTTTTTCGGAATATAAATAAGGGGCTTTATGGACAATAAATTTTTGAGGCTCTAGGTAAGCCAATCTTTTATAATTATCTACCCAAACAAATACGTGTAGTGGACTTACATTGAGTTTATGTTTTTTGATAGGTGTGCCTTTGCTATCTATGAGTGTAAGGAGGTTGTTCATCTTAGAAGTAACATAAATAGAATCAAGACTTCGGATAAGAAAAGCATCTAGAGAGGTAACTGCATCGGGACCTTCACTTTTGGTTTCTACTTTAAAAGCCAATTTTTTGCTCTCTAAATCGTAAAAGTGAATGTCTGAATCTGTAACACTTAGATATGCCAGATATTTTTTTTGAGTGGAGGGGTCTTCATAATAATCTAAATAAATAGATTGAAAATTAGTGGTGCTGTCAATAGGAATTTTGAGTTCTTCACTTACTTTTAAGTCAAATAAGTTGGTTTCATTATTAGATTCTTCTCCTGTTTGCTCACAAGCAGAGAAAATACCTATCATTGCTACTGCCAGTAAAATTAATAGATTCTTATTCATTGAATAAAGTTTTAGTCTAAAAAAGATGATGAAGACCATCCGCATAAATATTTACACAGATGGTTTTTCTTGCTAATTATTAG
>JBBRUH010000668.1:0-1977 GCA_038248005.1 Cytophagales bacterium
AGGCTTAGTAATCGCTTTTGACCAAGCTAAAAAAGAAATCAAAATTTTAGAAGAAGTCTTGACAAAAAGTGAAGATTTCTTAGAGAAGAAAAAAGCCTATTACCAAAAGAAAGGATACAGTGATGTATGGATTGAAAAACGTCTAAAAAGTATAGAAGTCAGGACAGACCTAGAATCAGTTTGGCGAAAAAACGGCATAGATAACCCTCGTCAGTTTGCTATTCTGACCAATATTCTCTCCCAAAAAACCTTTGGAATCACAGTAGCTGCACACAAAAAACTCAAAGGATTAAAGTCTCAAAATCTCAGAGACCACATGACCCGTACAGAGCTTATTTTTATGATGCTTGGTGAAGAAGCAACCCTAGAGTTTACGGAGCAAGACCAGCCCAACGACTTAGACGGACATAAGAAAACTGCAGAAAAAGGTGGAGCGTTAGCAGGTAAACACCTCGCAATGTATGAAAAAGAAACAGGTAAGAAGGTGCTTAGTCAACTTAATTATTTACCTAAAAATAGACCTGCACACATTGAAAAGTAAGTGTATTAGAAACATTTTTTGAATAAATTTACTATACTACCTAGCATAAATAATGCTTTTGCTAGAAATTATTTTTTGAGTACTTGATAAAGACATAAATTGAGAATATTTTTATTCTGTGATTCAAAGACCTATAAGCAGAAAGTAGCTACTTTCAGAAAAATGAGTACAAGTTACGTCTTGCTAGGCTTGGACTTAGAAAAAAATTCAAATTACATATCATTCTCCAGCTCAATAAGAAACGCAATTAACCTATCCATCGCAACCTTTAAATGATTAATTTCTATGGCTGTAAATACCATTCTGAAAAGTCCTTTTTTTAGATGCTGAAAACCTGCTCCTGGTGTTAAAAGTACGCCTGTATTGTTGTAAATATTGAGCCATAACTGTTCTTGTCCCTCATCACTATCCTCTTTAAGAAACTTAGATAAATCAACCCATACAAATAGACTTCCTCTGCTTGGGATATAAGGCACTTTAATCGTGTCGAAGGCTTCTACTACCAATTTATAACTGTTGTTTAACAGCAACTTATTTGTTTCAATATATTGCTCAACGAATACCGTATCTTTTAACATCTCACCAACCATCCATTGCGTGATGTTTGAGACCATGTGTGGAATATTTGCATTGTCATATCCTTTTAAGAGGTCTTTATTTAGGGTATGTAACATTCCAAAACGCAAGCCTGACATTGCAAAATCTTTAGAAAACGCATACCAAAGATGAAGATAATCGCTGTTTAGTTCAGCCATTGTTTTTGCAAAAGAAGCATAAGTTCCATAGTTTTGGTACGAGTCTTTTATCAAATCATCTTGGGTATCTATCAGGGAAAGCCCGTAAATTTCACTCACAATCAGATGCACTTTATGTGTGATGCACCAATGGGCAAATTGCTTGAGTTGCTCTTCTGTGTACATACAACCCGTTGGATTATCGGGAGATGTAAGGAGTAATATTTTGAAACACTTGTTTTGTGAATTTAATTCTGCCCATGTTTTGTCTAACATTGAAATATCTACGGGTGCTTTTGAACCAATCTCTTCTAAATTATAATGGGATTGTAAATCATAGCGTTCAACACCACTTTTTGTACCCAAGTCTTTGGTGTACATGGGGTAAGAAGGTGCAGGAATCACAACGACATCACCCGTGTCTGCCAAAACGAAGGAAGTTACCTCGATAACTGCCGATGCGCCTGCCGACAGTGCTATGGTATCAGGGTCAATGGGGCATTTACAAAGATTTTTTTCTAAGAAGTGTGCTAACTCAGCCCTTACTTCTGGATGCCCTAAGGAACTGGTGTATTTTAGAACCCAATCGGGTAATTCCTTTTGTTGGAGGATAGCCGTTAGTTTCTCTTTTATTATGGGAGCCATTATGCTGTTTTCTGCAACATTTAACAGAAATGTGCCTGATGGGTTGGTGTCGGGGCA
>JBBRUH010000669.1:0-1965 GCA_038248005.1 Cytophagales bacterium
ATTTATCTAATATTTTTATATTTGTAAAGAAAACTATGTAAGAAGGCTTAGGACTCGAGTGGTTGGTGTCGAAATGGCTTAGTGAAGAGTAAACAAAGTTTAGAGTAAATAGCCATTTCTAAAACACCAACCACGGAGCAATCTCCTCTGATTTCTTGTTTGATTTGGTGTTCTTCGCCTTTGCCTATGCCCGCTTTGTGAAATTCTCCTTCTTCAAAGCGGATTTGTAAATCATTTCGGAGATCTTCCAAAACTGCTTCAGAAATAAAATGAGGACAAATCACATATCCATGTGTGTTAAGGTCTTCGCTTATTTTTTCGTAATCTGCTTGCATAGGGTATTTAAAAATTTCACG
The DNA here is from genome assembly GCA_038248005.1 of Cytophagales bacterium. Classification (GTDB taxonomy): domain Bacteria; phylum Bacteroidota; class Bacteroidia; order Cytophagales; family Microscillaceae; genus JAABSX01. The sequence goes on from JBBRUH010000669.1 coordinate 357, forward strand.
AAAGTAGCTAAATAAATCTACTATCCTACTACTTACTTTTTTATAAAAACACTTTTAACTTAGACATCCCTTTGTTCTTTTTTATAGTACTTATGATATCACAAAAACCTTTAAACTATGAAAAGCAAACTCATCCTTTTTATCTTATTTTCTTTCCTCTTTTTTGCTCAATCAAAGGCTCAAGATTCAAAGATAGGCTTTGAAATCAATACCTACTATGATGGCGTATTTTTTACCAATCAACCTAGCAAATATTTAGCCCCTTCTGTTGAAAAGCGATTGAATACTAGTTTGGATGCTTTACACTCCTTGAATGTGATTGTACCCCTTAAAGACTCCAAAAATAACCTAAAAATAGGACTTGGATACTCTGACCAAGACTACAGTTTTGATAATAATCCTCCTTCTTTCTTGCCTATTATCGTATTTGGATCCTCTAGTACTCCTAAATTTATCAATAATGTATATGTCAGAACTGGTTTTATCACTGTACCCATCGCTTTTGAAAGAGAAATTTCTAAAAAAAGTAAAAAAAAATCTCTCAAATTTACTGTTGGACTCAATACCAATTTTAACATTTCTAAAAGTTCAGAGGTAGGTTTTAGTAATGGCTTTCCAGTATTCCCAGATGGCCCTTTTGATATAGAAGAATACGAATCTGAGATAAAGATTTATTATTTAGAGAGTGTTCGGAAGGTTACTTTTAAGGCTTTTTCTTCTATTGGATATGATTTTTTATTAGCTAAAAAACTACATCTTCTTTTAGATACTCGTGTAGGATTTTATCTTCAATCATTTAATCCAAGAGTTATGAATGTCCCTATCATTGTAGGAATCGGGGCTGGATTAAAATATAATTTATGAAATTCTTTTTTTTGCTGATTTTTGGTAAAATAGATGGATTAAAAAATGAAAAAATTTATCTCACGATATGCAAGTATTAAAAGTACTTTACTTCTTTTAGGATTGGTACTTATTTTTAATTTGGTAGTCTTTCCTTTTGCTCACCCAGCAGGTCTAAAATTGGGGATACTAGACCTCTATTTTTCTTATTCAGTTATGGAAGTCTATCAGCTACTTGATACTTATACAGAAGCAAATAGACACACTTATTTACTGGTGGAGCTAACCGTAGATTTGGTCTATCCGTGGGTATATTCTTTTGCACTTTGTTTTTTGATTTTTTTACTTTCTAGTAAGTTAAATCTTTCTTTGTTTCCTTTTTTGATTTTGATAGTAGATTATTTTGAGAATTTTGGAATTGCAACTTTGATTTATTACTATCCTCAGAAGTTATTATACATCGCTGCTGTAACTAGCCTATTTACTTCTATTAAATGGGTATTAGTCATTCTCTCGGTATTGATAGTTTTGTATGGTTTGACAGCAAAGGGATATCGATTTATGATGAAAAATAATTAATTTTAATTGAAAGACTTAGATTTTTGCTTCATAAGCCTGGTCTGAATCCATTATTTACAATCCCATTTGCTTTTTTGTTCAAAAAAATCTTATCTTAATGCTTTCATCATCAATCTTGCAAGAACATGAATAATCAAGTAATCATCACAACGGGTGGACTTCAGGCATCGCATCAGATTATCCAACC
>JBBRUH010000670.1:0-1956 GCA_038248005.1 Cytophagales bacterium
CTTAGCTCCTGTAAAAGTTCCATTTCCACCAATAGCAATCAAGCCATCAATGTCAAAGTTACGCAGTTGTTGGTAAGCTTTTTTTCTACCTTCCTCGGTCATAAACTCTTTACTACGAGCCGATTTTAGTATAGTGCCACCTTTTTGTATGATGTTACTTACTGAGTGGGAGTTCATGGGGTAGATATTACCTTTAATCATGCCATCAAAGCCACGCTTGATGCCATATATTTCTACGTCATGATAAATGGCACACCGTACTACTGCTCTGATGCAAGCGTTCATGCCTGGTGCATCTCCACCCGAAGTAAATACTGCAATTCTGTTCATTGTCATAAGGGGTTTAGATTAGTTACCGCAAATTTCCGAAATCTAAATTAAGAAAAAAACAAAAGCCCACAAGTCTTTTGCGATTAAATCATTGTTATCGATTGCAATAAGTAAAATATATTCAATTTTTTACTTGTAAATACCAAAAAGATTTGAAAATCTGCCTTTGAGTAGGTTTCTTTGCTACTTCAGAAAAAAGCCTTTGGCTAAAATAAAATTTATGAAATTAAAAAATATTTTATCTTCCGCAGCTCCTCATCTACTCATCATCTTGGGTTTTTTGGTAGTGTCGTTGATTTATAATTATCCTATTTTAGAAGGGAATAAATTATTACAGAATGATATGATTCAGGCTCAAGGCTCTGCACAGATGCTTCAAGAGTTTAAGAAGGAAACAGGCACTGTATCCCTATGGGCTTCCTCGATGTTTGGTGGTATGCCCGCCTTTATGATTTATATGGATTATCCTATGAGTCTGACGACACGCATTGGCCGCTTTATCACTTACAGCATCCCTTCTCCTGCTAATTTACTTTTTTTATACATGTTAGGGTTCTACTTGATGGCAATCATGCTAGGATATCGCAAAGAACTAGCCATTTTAGGGGCAATCGGTTTTGCCTTTGCCTCTTATAGCGTGATTAATATAGAAGCAGGACACGTTTCTAAAGTCATAGCAGTCGCTTTTTTACCTCCTTTCGTAGGAGCAGTCATAATGACCTACAGAGGTAAGATACTCTTAGGAAGTGCATTGGTAGGTATTTTTGCAGGGATAGAACTCTATGCCAATCACATACAGATTACCTATTATGCAGGCTTGGCTTTGATTCTATATGCGATTTATGAATTAATTATTCGTTTGCGTTCTACAGAAGACCGCTCACTAAAGCTAAAAGAATTTGCTTTTGCTTCCATTGCCTTGGCTATTGCAGGTACGCTGAGCATTGGCTCACACGCTTCTAGGCTGATGGTGAGTTATTCTTATGCCGAGCAAAGTAATAGAGGAGGGTCTGAACTTAAAAGCAATACAGAATCAAAAGGTGGCACAGATAGAGATTATGCTTTTCAGTGGAGCTATGGCAAGATGGAAACTTTTACTTACCTTATTCCTAATTTTTATGGAGGAGGAAGTGGCTCGGGAGCTTCTTTAGCTGCTACCCCAGGCACCTGCAAGAACCGTGGCTCCACCACCCAGTCCTCAAGCTCGCGCAACTTCATTGAATCAAGGCCACCACCGGAAATCGTGTAGCGGTACAACTCCCCAATCGGAGTCGATAGCGGTCCGAGTGCTGGCACCACTCCATCTGGCAGCGTCGCATCCCGCAACTTCTCCAGTACCACCTGCCGTGCAAAGTAGTCGTTTGTTCCGTAATCGAAGGTCAGCTCCACCACGGACAAACCGAAGATTGTTCTAGACCTGCGGGCAATCACATTGGGCGCACTATTCAGAGCTCGCTCAATGGGTACGGTAACCTGCTGCTCCACCTCTTCAGCAGCCCGCCCGTCATACTGCGTAATCACCACCACCTGCGTATCCGAGATATCGGGATACGCCTCGATCTTCAACTGTGTAAATGCCCACAGCCCAACCCCGATCAGGGTCAGCCCCAACAGCACGGTAATAAA
>JBBRUH010000671.1:0-1952 GCA_038248005.1 Cytophagales bacterium
ATATTATATAGTTAAACTGAAAGTTTTATGCCAACTCATCTTGTAATAGCCAAATAACATCTGGTTTGCCTGTTTTTTCTTGCCACTCTACTTTTACGTATTGGCTATTGAGTGTGTTTACTTCTTGTCCTAGGTAATCAGGTGCTATGGGAAGATGCCTCGAATAACGGCGATTGATAAGTGTTAAAAGCTCTACTTTTTTGGGTCGTCCAAAGGCAAGCATCGCATCTAAAGCAGAGCGAACTGTACGCCCTGTATAAAGTACATCATCAATCAAAATTACTTTTTTACCCTCTATCGCAAAGTCAATCTGTGTCTTATTGGCTTGTAAAGGAGTATCACGCCTTCTAAAATCATCTCTATAAAAAGTAACATCCAAATAGCCTAGGGGTACTTTTTGACCTGAGAGTTCAAGCAATCTTTTGTGGATTCGGTTAGCCAATTGTATGCCTCTTGGCTGTAAGCCTATCAAAACAGTATCTTCAAAATTTTGATGATTTTCTACGACTTCTTGGCACAGACGACTTAAGATAATATCTAAAAGCTTGGCATTGATGATTTGTTTTTTTTCCATTTTTAGTTTTAAAATTATTCAGGAATCAAAATTTGATAGATTTTATTACTATCTTTTTGAGTGAGTGTGTTTTGGCGAAGCCATGGGTTATAGGATTTGAGTGTAAAATAAGAAATATTCTTTGATTTTGCAAAGATTGCAAGGTCAGGAATATTTTCTTGAATATCCACCGTCTTACACTTGATAATGGGATAGCCTTGCTCTTGGGTAAATTCATATCCAAACTCTTCTGGATGCTCAAAGATATATTTCGTAGCTAGGGCATAATAGACATAAGCCCCTGTCTCAGGATTAAGATATAGGTCAAAATAAGAATTTACTTTTTGTTGCTCTATTCTACGGCTTACTCCACGCATACCCATATTGTACGAGGCAGCAACTAACCCCCAATTTTTAAATTTTTTGTAAGCATCTAAAAAGTATTTTGAAGCCGCATTTGTAGATTTAATAGGGTCGTATCGTTCGTCTATTTCATCATTGATTTCTAAGCCATATTCTTTGCCTGTCTCGGGCATAAATTGCCAAAAACCTACGGCACCCTTAGAAGAAATCATATTAGCAAGATTACTCTCTACTACGGCAATGTATTTAAAATCATCAGGGATATTATTCTTCTTAAGGATAGGCTCTATTTGTGGAAACCAACGGGCTGCTTTTTTGAGGTTAGTAGAAGTAAAAGCATGGCGATAGGCAAGGCGAGCAAGGGCTTCGTCAAATCTCTCAAAAACGGGTGGATTATCAAGAGGTACTTGTTCTCCAGCAAAGGTGATTTTTTGAGGCGTTTGATAAGAAATGGGCGCATTGGATAGCGTTTGGGTTTTTGGCTTTATTTTTTTGAAAGTATCGGGGAAATCAGAAAAACCCTCCGAGTTTAAAAAAATGAAATAGCCTAGAAAAACTAAATTGATAATAATTAAAAGTCCAATAAATATATTTTTAAAATTCATGAAAATGGTTTTAAGGTCGTTTTATAGTGATTTTTTTAAAGTAAAGTATTTATTATCAGATTTCTTTAAAATAATAATCAATAACAAGTAGCCAATCACTAATCTCTTACTTAGTTTTAAATTTACCTAACAGAAAAGCAACATTATGAGGCATTTAGGGTTACTATCAGCAGTCAAAAACTAAATGTTTATTAACAAATATGAACATTTTATTTGTTTTCAAATAAATATGTTTATATTTTCGATATAAACACACTAAAAGTATCTTCTGAATTATAAAGTCATAAAAACAAAAGATTACTAAGAGAGTTTAAAATGTGTGAATAACCTAAAATAATAGTGCAATACAAAAGCCACAAAATACGCTTAGACCTAAATGATAAACAGGTTACACTTGCCAAGAAACATGCAGGAGTAGCCAGACATGCGTA
>JBBRUH010000672.1:0-1949 GCA_038248005.1 Cytophagales bacterium
CGTGGTTTGTGTCTTCACAAACCACCACTGATTTCGGTTCGTGAAGACACGAACTGTTCCGTTGTTTGTGTCTTCACAAACCACCTCTTCCGTGGTTTGTGTCTTCTGTTCCGTGGTTTGTGTCTTCACAAACCACCACTGATTTCGGTTCGTGAAGACACGAACCGAGGATTAAAATTTATAAATAAAATCATACACCTATAACTACTCTTAAAAAATGCAAGATAACTTCTACTTCCTCAAACCACTTTCGCAAACACTTGCCCAAAAACTGGGAGTAGGCTGGCAATTAGGTTATGAAGGTATCTATGAGCAAATGCCTGATAGAACAAAAACACCTATGAAACTCGGTGTAGCTTTTAGCCAAACCAAAGATGAGTTGATTTTAGGTTTTTATCGTGAGGAAGAAGAGTTTTATTGGAGAATCACTATGCAAGCACAGTTTTGCTGTTTGAGTTTTCCAGATGACTTTGCTCGTGCCAAACGCAATAGTATTGACCTTTTTACGCCCATTCAAGAGATGAGTGTGAGGCAGGTAATTCAGTTTCAGCAAGAGCGAAGTTTTGCATTGGTTTTTGAGGATAATTATACTTTACTCTTTAAAATGCATGGCAGACGAGCCAATGTAATCTTATTTCAGAAGGAAAGATTTTTAATCGGTTTTCATAAGAAGTTTGTCCAAGACCAACAAATCAAGCTTTCCGAACTAGACCGCCTTACTCCTCAGACTTTTGAGAGCTTTGAAGCTTCCGATTATCAGTGGAAAGATATTTTCCCAACCTTTGATAAATCTATCAAGCAATACCTAGAAGCACAAGATTTCACCTCACAAGAGCCTGAAAATCAATGGAAAATATTAGAAAACACTGTAAAAATACTTGAGAATCCACCTTATTATGTCCTTCCCGAATCTACTCCTCCTGAGTTTTTTCTGTTTCCTCCCGAAGCCATCGGAGTACAGACGGAATCTCTCGCTTTTGAAGATTCTTTGGAAGCGATTAATGGCTTCTACTATGCCTTTGCTCGTACTTTTCACCTTTCACAAGAAAGACAAGAAGTACTCAAAAATCTTCATAAAAAATTAAAACAAAGTGAGGCATATCTCTCCAAAAACTTTGAAAGACATGCCATCTTAGAAAATGGCTTGCAAAATGAAGAGGCAGCCAATATTTTGATGGCTAATTTGCATCAAATCCCCTCAGGTATCACGAGTGTAGAGTTGTATGATTTTTACCATGACAATACCCGTAAAATCAAACTCAAGAAAGACCTTTCTCCCCAAAAAAATGCAGAGAATTATTACAGAAAAGCTAAAAATGAGAAAATAGAGCTTCAAACTTTACAAAAAAACCTTCAACGCAAAGAACAAGAAATCACAGAAACCAAAGTACATATTGAAAAAATAGAAGCTTTTGACCAACTCAGACCTTTGCGTGATTATCTCAAAAAGCATCGACTTGCCAAAGAAAAAACAGAAGCTGCTGAACAAAGTCTATTTAAGAAATTTCATTACCAAGGCTGGGATATTTGGGTGGGCAAAAATGCCAAAAACAATGATTTACTCACTCAGCAATACGCCAAAAAAGATGATTTATGGCTACACGCCAAAGATGTGAGTGGCTCACATGTGGTCATCAAAAATCAAGCTGGCAAGAAAATCCCTAATGAAGTTATTGAAAAAGCAGCTTCTCTAGCAGCCTATTATTCAAAGCGAAGTGCTGATACACTTTGTCCTGTGCTATTTACACCTCGCAAATATGTTCGAAAAACCAAAGATTTGGCAGCAGGGCAGGTCATTGTAGAGAAAGAAGAAGTTATCATGGTCAGTCCTGAGCGTTTTTAGGTTTTAAAGATTTGTAGTCATACTTTTAAGTAACAGCATCAGAATGACTGCTCAATTTATTATGTGTGAAATACTGATTATCAGACTATTACAGACTAATAACCCA
>JBBRUH010000673.1:0-1946 GCA_038248005.1 Cytophagales bacterium
AAAGACCACCTCAGCTTGTTCTATTTCTCTTGCTTTTCCTTTTACTTCACAGATAAGCCATATTTCTTGCTCATTTCCTTTATCACGCAAAGTATATCTCAACTTTGGAAAACCTGCTTGGTCGCTAACCCATTCTCCTTTTACCATTGTATTGGAGATGGCCGACATCTGGTCAGTAGTCATGACTGTCTGACCGCTAATGCTTTTGGTTTGGGTATTGATGCCTTGCACGATGGCATAGCCAAACTCTTGCCCAAGTGCTTGTATGTGTGCTGCTTGTATAGCTTTTTGCTCCATCGCAGCTTTACTGTAGTTGCCTTCCATGCGTACTTCTATCTTGGCTTCTACATTGGTAAGTCGTTTGTTTTGAGCATGAGAAGTCAAGCTCAGACAAAAAACCAGCAATATACTTAGGAAGAAATCAGTGATAAGTGATGGGTTATGAGTTTGTAATAATCTGATAATGAGTGTTTTATTTATATAAATTTTCATATTATTTTAGTGATAAATTTTCGATACTATTTTATAAAAAGAGGTTGGGATTCGGTAATCTACCGCTTCCCAACCCCATTCAAACTAAATCAACAACTTTATTATTTTAGCAGTAGGATACGCTCATCTAAGCTCGTATCCGAGAAATTATTTATTTTTATTCAGGCCAGCCCATTTCTTCTAATACTTTGTCTAGGTCTTTGCCTAATTTATCAGATTCTTTTTCTAATTCTTTGCGAATGGCTTTTTGTGCTGCACGCATTGCCTCATCTTGGTCATAAAATAATTTAACTTCTACCCCTACATTTTTACGCTTATTTTGTGGATCATCTACATCACGGTAGATTTTGTAAGCAGTAACTACTTGACGCAAACTTCCTTGGATAAGTGCCTTACCATTAGCCACCGTTTTATCTAGTGTATTGGCTATTTCTTGGTCTATTTGGTCATTGGCGGTTTTGGTCTGGATAAGCTGAGTAACTTTAGTCTGGATAGCAGCAGCCAGTTCATTGCGAGCGGCAGTCATAGCAGCTTGGTCAGCAGCAGTGCGAGTGCCAGCTACGGCAGCACCCGTAGCCATAAGGTACTTAGGATTGCCATAATCATCCATTTGAAGTTCTTTGTCCCAAGCCAACTCAAATTGTTTTTCCATAGGTACAGAGCCTGGTGGTACATCCCAGCCTTCTTTTTTACGTTTTTTGGCTTCTTGTTTAGCTAGTTTGATAGCTTTAAAGTCTTTGTTCTTTACTTGTGCTTGTGCCGAATAGACACAACCAAATAAAAATAAAGTAATCATTAATTTCAAGGTTAGACTTTTCATGGTATTGTATAATTTGTTTCAATAATAAAAGTATTTAGATGTTTTTACGAGATAATGATTTATCGGTTGGTTTTTATAAACGATTAACAAGCGATTAACGGATAGATAGAATATTGAGGGGGATAATAATTTGATTTTCAATGGTTTAAGTAGCGTTAATAAATGTATCTTGAAACTATTAATTCAGATATTAACATTAGAATTAAGTTGTATAATAAAATCTCATTAAGTTTTAAAGCACGCTATTGGATATTTTTTGAAAACAAAATTAGCATAAGTGAAGCAATGCTTGTGCTAAATGATTTTCTAGATTTCCTTTTAATAATCCTGCAAATCCTCTTTTTATCAGCATCATGATTTTCTAGATTCCTTGATTTTCTAGATTTTTTTTACACTTAAGAAAAAATCCTGCTAATCCTCCCATCCTGCAAATCCTGCTTCAGATATTTTGTCTGTATCAGGATTTTCTAGATTCCTTGATTTTCTAGATTTCCCTTTAATAATCCTAAGAAAGAATCCCGTTAATCCCCTAATCCTATAAATCCTACTTCAGATATTTTGTCTGTATCAGGATTTTCTAGATTCCTTGATTTTCTAGATTTCCCTTTAACAATCCTAAGAAAAAAATCCTGCC
>JBBRUH010000674.1:0-1945 GCA_038248005.1 Cytophagales bacterium
CCTAAATGATAAACAGGTTACACTTGCCAAGAAACATGCAGGAGTAGCCAGACATGCGTACAATTGGGGCTTGGATATATGTAAAAAGGCTTTTGACAATAAACAAAAGAAACCTAGTGCCATTGATTTGCATAAGAAATTGGTAGCAGAAGTAAAGCCAAAATACGAATGGTACCGTGAAGTGTCTAAATGTTCACCACAGCAAGCACTAAGAGATTTAGATACATCTTTTCAAAGATTTTTTAAGAAGACAAGTAAATTTCCTAAATTCAAAAAAAAAGGAATCAAGGATAGTTTTTACTCAGAAGGCAATATTGAGATAAAAGACAATCGCATCAAAACTCCTATCTTTGGATGGCTCAAATTGAGTGAGAAGTTTAATAATCTCAAAGGCATCAAGAATGTCAGAATTTCACACAAGGCAAATCATTGGTTTATAAGTTTTAAAACGGTGTTCAAACCCAATAAAATACAAGCCAAGCAAAATACACCTGTGGGTGTAGATTTAGGCATTAAAACCCTCGCTACTCTTTCTGATGGATTGGTATTTGAAAATAGAAGACCTTACAAAACCTATAAGCGAAAATTGAGAATTGCCCAAAGGCAACTATCTAAGAAGTTTAAGAAAGGACAAAAAGAGCCATCAAAAAATTATCAAAAAGCTAGAAATAAAGTAGCTAGATTACATTACAAAGTTTCTTGCATTCGCCAAGATAGCTTGCACAAATTAACGACACATTTGGCTAAAAACCACAGCAAAATAGTGATAGAAGATTTGAATGTAAGTGGAATGAGCAAGAACCACAAGTTAGCCAGTGCCATTTTAGATGGAGGATTTTATGAATTTCGTAGACAACTGACCTATAAATGTGAGTGGTATGGCTCTACATTAGTTGTAGCTGATAGATTTTACCCTAGTTCTAAGACTTGCTCACAATGCAAATCAGTGAAGCAAGATTTGACTTTAAAAGACAGAATGTTTAAGTGCGATGTATGTGAGTTTCACACAGGAAGAGACTTTAATGCAGCCTTAAATCTTAAAAGTTGGGCGGTGAGTTCCACCGTGTCAGCCCGTGGAGTGTCCAAAAAATCTAAGCCCTAGGGCAAGGAGACACTATGAAGCAGGAAGTAAACAGCAAATGTTCACATTTGTATAGGTTTTATAGAACGGTTTAATTGTAAACAAAACTTTTTCAAAGATATGAATTCTGCTGAATTATCCAATCAAGAATCCTCTCCAAAAATCACACAAGAATATCAAATCATCTTGTTTGATGGCGTTTGTACACTCTGTAATCAAAGTGTGGACTTTATCATACAGCGAGATGCCAAGGATACATTCAAATTTGCTTCTTTGCAATCAGAATCTGCAAAAAATCTACTTAAGCCTTTTACTGTCAATACCGAAAAACTAGATAGTGTATTGCTAATTAAAAATGGAAAACTCTATCAAAAATCATCTGCTGCTTTGCAAATTGCTCGTCAGTTAAGTGGAGGCTGGAAGCTGATGTATGGGTTTATCATCATTCCTAGATTTTTGAGGAATTTTGTCTATGATATCATTGCAAAAAATAGATACAGATGGTTTGGAAAAAAAGAAACCTGCCGCCTCCCTACTCCCGAAGAAAGAGCTAAGTTTTTAGCCTGAGGGTTTATGTCTTCGCACTTTTCTGTCTCTCTAGAAGAATCTGCTTTACTGCGTAGCCTTTTTTCAAATAACAGGTTCATCTTCTTGATACTCCTATGAATTCCTGTAAAGTTTAGCATTTTATTTTTTAAAGTGAAGACAAATCAGACAGAAGATTACAAATCTTATTACTCTGTAATCGGGATTACAAATCCCGACTAGCTAGTAACAGAAGATTACAAATCTTATTACTCTGTAATCGGGATTACAAATCTTGACTAGCTAGTAACAGAAGATTACAAATCTTATTACTCTGTA
>JBBRUH010000675.1:0-1915 GCA_038248005.1 Cytophagales bacterium
ATTTCATCCTTATCCCAGTTTAAGATAAAATCTGCAAAGTCATTGACTGTATCTTTGGATTTAGGATAAGCTAACCAAGGTAAGTCAAATTCAATCGCCTTTTTCTTGTTTTGTTGTATCCCTGTATTATCATTATCAAGGCAGAATACCAGCTCATCACATTTTGCTTTGAGCTTATCTATAGCACTTTGGCTAATGTGTTGGCTTGCTGTATCTAAGCCAATAGCATAGTAGCCTTGTTCATTAAAATTGGCATTGAGTACTAGGCAATCTTTCAAGCCCTCTACAATGAATATCTTCTTGCAGTGTGTAGGCAAGTCATCAAGCCAATAAATAATCTCCTTGGGCTTGTTAAGTTCATTCAAATCACTGTACAACCAACTCCACTTGTATTTCTTATCTTCTGGCTGATAGACTTTGCAAACCCCTTGTTCCAATTTGAATGCAAATGCAAAATTAGGATTGATGGTCTTTGATTCGCCTGTTTCTGTATTTACTAAATCAAAGCTCTCTAAGGCTTCAATTTGAGCTTTATTGAGGTAATCTCAATGCCTAGCTTTGTCCAGAACTCCAAGTACTCACCTTCTAAGGGCTTAAAACTAAGATTAGTCAAGATATAGCATCCTTTGTTTTGCTCTTTCTCAGTGATAACCTTCTTAGGCTTATAGTTCCATTTAGGTTTTGGAGATTCGTCATAGTCTAAGGGAATCAAGCCGTATTCTTTGCCCAGCTCTATTACTGATGTCTTCCAGTATTTGCCTGTGGCTCTTTGGTAAGCAGTCAAGGGATAGTAAGCATCACCACTATTGTAGTCTTTGATAAATGCTTTACCCTTTTCATCTAGGTAATAGACTTCTGAGGTATGATTAGTAGTACCAAAAAGTCTTGTGGGCTTTTTGTGGCTATTTTCGGTATGTGTGAGTCTGTCAAAGATGTCTTTGCTATGACATAGCTCTAGCTGCTCTTGAACCTCTTTGAGGTCAATAGCTTGATTTGTATGAATTTTATTCATAACTTTGTAATCTTGTTTAGTACAAATAATAAAAGCCCAGAAGAACCCGTAATTCCTCTGGGCTTTTCTCTTACCTGTTGTTAATAATGTGATTTGATACTTCTGTCTCGATGCGGTTACTGGACTTTTCTTCCAGCCATTGCTCAACATCTTTACGATTAAAGCGAATGGAACGCCCGAGACGTACTGATGGGATTTCATCACGGAAGACTAACTGACGTAGATAGGAGACTTTGTAGCTTGTGATTTCTGCGACATCTTTCAGTGTCAAGATTTCTTTTTTAGGCATACTCAAAGACCCCAGTTCATCTAAGCGGTCTTTGAGTTGAGCTATTTCATTGTAAAGCTCTTGCAAATCACTTTTATCAATGATTGCAACATCGGCAAATTTTTTGTTTATTTGCATGATATAATCTATTAAGGGTTATACAATTGCCCGAAAAAAGAGAAGTTTACTTTGTCGAGTGCTTTCTCCTTTTTGGGCTTTTTTATATTTATTCCACAAATGTAATATAAATAATACTATTAAAGCAAATCTAAAAAAAGCGTCAGTTGTAATAAATACTTAGTTACATTACGTAAAAAGTCTATTTTCATCTTTAACGCTTTAAAAAAGCCGATTTAGTTCCTTAAATTATTTAGATTGTGTGAAAATAATTTTGTTTTTAGCACTAATATTTTGTTTTTAGAACAATAATTTCTTTTGTTAGAATTGTAATCTAGATGTAAGTTATTTACTTAAAAAGCATTAAAATTTTCCTAAATTTCAAAGTTTGGCATTTTATTCATCGCTATTTCTTTTTTTGCATCTATTATTTTAGCATCGTGCATGGTCATCTGAATACCTTTATGCCCCGTTAGTTTTGATACTTCATAAATAGCCATCCCCTTAGTAAGTGTCAG
>JBBRUH010000676.1:0-1910 GCA_038248005.1 Cytophagales bacterium
CCCCAAAAGTGGCAACCTAGAACGCTGGGCTGAGCAAGGTGTGCTCATGCTCAATGCCGTGCTGACTGTTCAGGCCAAGACTCCTCGCTCGCACCGTGGCAAAGGTTGGGAACAGTTTACTCAAGCAGTGATAGACCTCATCGCTGCTGAAAAAGAAAATGTAGTATTTATCCTCTGGGGCAAAGATGCACAAGAACGTGGACAAGCCATAGACCGTGAAAAACACTGCATTTTGGCTTCGCCTCACCCCTCTCCTTATTCGGCTCACAATGGTTTTTTTGGGAATAATCACTTCGTGCTTGCCAATGAATATCTCAAAAAGCAAGGTAAAACTCTGATTGAGTGGTAAATTGAAGGTTGAAGGATTGAAGGGTTGATTTAGAGAAGGATAGAAAAATTATCTGATACTACTATTTGACACTTAAAAAAGCTACGCAATAAAGCAGATACTTACAGCATGACAGAAGAGTGACACTGTTACTGCTATTTGACACTGTAATATGATACTGATATTTGACACTGAAAACTGTTATTTGAAATTAAGAAAAAAATATGTGCGGAATTACTGGAATCTATGCCTATAATGAGATAGGTCGTTTTCATAGTATCAATCTCAAAAATGCAGTGGATACACTCGGCAAGCGTGGGCCTGATGCCAATAATATGTCATTGCATCACATGGTAAATCTGGGGCATGCTCGCCTTTCTATCATAGACCTTAGCCGTGCTGCCAATCAACCCATGAAAGATGAAAGCAAACGCTTTACCATCGTTTTTAATGGAGAGATTTATAACTATCTAAGCATCAAGGCAGAATTAGAGGAGCAGGGAATCGCCTTTCAGACTAGCTCTGATACAGAGGTTTTACTCAAAGGCTACATACATTTTCAAGAAAAAATACTTGAAAAACTCAATGGTTTCTTTGCTTTTGCTATCTATGATGAGGAAGAAAAAAGCCTTTTTATGGCAAGAGACCGTATGGGTATCAAACCTTTACTTATTTATGAAGATGAAAACAAACTACTCTTCGGCTCAGAAATGAAGGCTTTATTGGCTTTTGGGATAGACAAAGAACTAGATTATGTAAGCCTACAGCAATACTTACAGCTCAACTATACGCCTAGTACTCGTACCATTTTTAAGAAAGTACGCAGACTTGCCCCAGGGCATTATCTCAAAATTAAAGGAAGAGAAAAAGAAGAAAAAGCCTTTTATCAAATCCCATTAGGAGAAGAAATCAAAAAAACAGAGATTCCTCAAAGCTATGAAGCACAACAAAAAAAATTAATTGAAATCTTAGAAGGATCTGTTCAGAAGCGATTGATTGCAGATGTGCCTCTGGGGTCTTTTCTGAGTGGAGGGATTGACTCATCGGTCATTACTGCCCTTGCGTCTCGGCATACAGAAAAACTTAACACATTCTCGATTGGCTACCGTGATGAGCCATTTTTTGATGAGACAAAATATGCCAATTTAGTTGCTAAGAAATTCAATACCAATCATACTGTTTTTTCACTTTCTAATGCAGATTTGTATGATCATCTCTTTGATGTGCTAGATTATACTGATGAGCCTTTTGCAGATTCTTCGGCATTGGCAGTGTATATCCTTAGCAAACGCACCCGCAAGCAAGTAAAAGTAGCTCTTTCGGGAGATGGAGCAGATGAGCTTTTCTCAGGCTACAACAAGCACAGTGCAGAATACCGAGCAAGGGCTGGCGGCTGGAAAGCCAATCTAGTAACACAAATGCTTCCTCTTTGGCAAAAATTACCCAAATCAAGGCAAGGTTTTATCTCTAATAAAGTACGTCAGTTTCAGCGATTTGCCGAAGGACAACAACTTTCTGAGAAGGAACGCTATTGGAGATGGGCTATTTTTACGGAAGAAAACGAGGCTCTTAACTTGCTTCA
>JBBRUH010000677.1:0-1894 GCA_038248005.1 Cytophagales bacterium
ACTACTTGGATTACTGTTAAAGTCATAGGTCAGGATTTAAGTACAAAATGGAGTTATCGGATTATGTGTGAATAAACAAGTAAATAAACCAAGAGTGAAAACCTATTAAAAGAGTTTACTCAAAAAAAATAAACATGCTCATATACCATAAAAAATCTAATAAAAAAAGAAACAACCGCCTCAAAAAAGTAGGGTTTTCTATTGTTGCATTATTGTTATTACTTGCTGTAGGATATGGCGGATTTACTTTATTTAGCAATATGTCATCTACCTCAGTGAAAGTAAATCTATCTGACTTCCAAAACCAAACATACACCTCATCGGGTATGAAATGGATAGACTTACAAGGAAATGAATATGAAGATATAGTTATCAAGTTTACATTCACAGAAGTAAGTGAGCAAGAAAACAAACTGCTCATGCAGTGTGAAGCTACGCTCCCCGTGCTAGGTATCGAACCTATCAAATCAAAGGCTACTATCCAATTAATAGACAATACCCTCATCTTTGAAGAGGGTGAGTTAGCAAAAAATCTAGGCAAAGGCATCATCAAAAAAATAGATAGTAAAAATATTACTATTACAGACTTTAATCAAAAATGGACTTTACATAATTAATTTTAACCTCTTATAACTTATGAAACAAACACTATTTTTAATAGCACTAAGCCTGTGTCTATACAACTGCAGCTCATCAAATTGTGATGACTTACAAGCCGAAGTAAAAAGACTCAAAGCAGAACTAGACAATCGAAACACTGTATATTTAAGCCTTGATAGACTCATGCAAGAAGCAGATAAAAGCCTATCAGGTATCAAAACTGAGCAAGCTGAGATAGATTCTCTCCTACGAGCACCTGGTGCATTGAAGAACAAAGCCCTCATTCTAGAAAAAATAGAAGCTATGCAGAAATTCTCTGAAGAAAGTAGGGAAAAAATCACAAAATTAGAAACACAACTGACACAAGCAAAAGCACAAGGGCAAGAAACCGAAGGGTTAAGGCGTATCATAGCGCAGCTACGCAATGAGCTAGATGCAAAAGATAAGATGATTGTTTCTCTAAACGACAAAGTAGGAAACCTAGAGGGTAACTTACTAGCACTCAGAAGTGAGGTCAATACCAAAGAAAATGTGATTAGAAACCAAAAAAGTGCTATTCAAGAAGTTACAGCAGATAAAGAAGATGCCATCAAACTACAAGAACAAGAAACGCTTAGAAGACAAGCTGCAGAACTGGAGAAAAAAATCAGTAATCTTATCAAAGATGGTGAAAAAGATGAACTGGAAGGAGATAAAACAAAACTCGCTCCCAATAAAAAAGCCCAACATTATGTAGATGCCTACAACAGATACAAGCAAGCACGGCAGTTATATATAGATAATCCTCGAGTCTCCTCTTACATGAATTACTCTAAGAGTGAAATAGAAAATAAATTGAGAGAAGTCAAAGCCAAAGCTCCCAAAAAAGCACAAGAGCAGATGAATTAATGGAACTAAATAAGTAGATATTTAAAATAAAAGAGGAGTAGCCACACTACTGTACATTTTTATACAGACCTTTTAGATGTGCTGCTTCTCTCGTTGTGCTAAGATACTATCTTAAAACTCCAAGAATTTTATTTTTTATCTATCATCAGATTATCTTTGGTTTCACTCCTATGGAATATTTATTAGCGTTTTCTTAAGTTTCCATTCAAAAAATCATTCAAATTTTAAATTATATAATAAGCATAAGCTTGTTAATCAGCGTCTCAAATAGATTTTATCTTTTTTTTAAATAGATTTTAAACATTCTTATTCTATCTTTGCCCTCCGTTAATCATAAGTGTATTCATATAAAAAAAATTAAAAGCCTATATGACATCCTCTAATCTCATTTTATTGATTCCCATAT
>JBBRUH010000678.1:0-1891 GCA_038248005.1 Cytophagales bacterium
GGCTTCATTTCTTTGGTACAAAGCAGTTACCTGAGGACTAAGGGCTTGGTCATTTTCCCAGATAGATTTAAAATCTTCTGTTTTCCAACCTTCTTGATGCAAAGTACTCAAGAACTTTTGTCTGTTAATCCAAGATAAGGCTGAAAGCTCACTCTGACGCACTTTTTTGCCTCTAAATCTCATTTGCTCCAGCTTAACTAGAGGCTCTCTCAATATAGACTGAAAATCATCATTTTGATATAAATGTATGAATGCTAGAGAATTGGAAGCTATTTCTGCATAAAAAGGGTTGTAAGTTACAGAAGTAGCCAAAGCTTGCAAAGCTTCTTGATTCTCATTAAGTAGGGCTAAAGCACAAGCTTTTTGATAATAATTAAAATCTTTTTGTTTTTCTAATTGTATTTCTCGCTCATACTCTGCCAAAGCACGTCTCAAGTACATCCCAGCTTCAGCTAGTCTTTGGATTTGAATCAGCGTAAAACCAGCTTCATACCAAGATTCTGGACGGTGTTTATCAATTAGTGTTGCTTTTTTGAAGCACTCAGCCGCTGCATGATAATTTTCCAAGCGTTGGTAGCCCAAGCCTTGTTCGTAATGTTTGCTAAATTCGTCTCCCATTTCTGATGTGTATGTCTTGGTAATTTGATTTGAGAGATTGAAGATAAAAGTTTATTTTGAAACTCCTTGTATATCTCCATTCATTTTACTTTCAAGTATATCAAAATTTACAAAAAGTTTGCCTAAAAACATTTTTTAGTGTTCATTTGAGTTTTAAGTAAATAATGACTGTTAAATATATTCTTTCAAGTAAATAGAATCAAAAATGAAATTAAAATATCTACTATTACTAAGTCTAGTATTATTTTTTATGACTAGTGCCTGCCAAGTCCAAAGTCAAGAAAAAGAATATGGAGTATGTGCCCAAACCTTTATAGCTGTAAGAGGAGAGATAAACAACGAAAGTGAGCAAGTTACACAGCTTGTTTTTGGGGATATTTACCAAATCTTACGTCATTCAGAAAATAAAAAATGGGCTTTCATAGAAAATGAATTTGATAAATACCAAGGTTGGATTCCTACGGAATCTATTTTTTCTGTTTCAGAGGAGTATTATAATGATTTCGATGAGCAGACACACTTAGTTGCGGCAGACCACAAAGGCTTCGTGATGATAAAAGGAAAAAAAATAAATATTTCCTCAGGGAGCTCTCTTCCTTTTTTAGAGAAAGGATTTATAAAAATAGGGATAGAAAAATATCCATATAAAGGTAAAAGTCAGCAATTAGAGAAAAAATACACTTCCAAACAGCTCCTCAATATTGCTCAGACTTATTTAGGAATCCCTTATTTATGGGGAGGAAAGACCAATCAAGGAATAGATTGCTCAGGATTCACGCAGATGGTTTTCAAACAAAATGGCTTTAATCTGCCCAGAGACTCTTATCAACAAGCCGAAGTAGGCAAAAAAGTTACACTCAAAGAAGCACAGCCTGGCGATGTAGCTTTTTTTCAACGCAAGATAGAGGGGGAAGGCAAAGTAGTCCATGTAGGCATATATCTAGGCGAGGGTAAAATCATCCATGCCGATGGTAAAGTCCGCATCAATGCATTGGATGAAACAGGCATTTATAGAGATGATTTAGGCAAACATTCCCACTTTTTAAAGTTTTTGAGAAGAATGGAGTGAAGAAGGGCTGATTTATCGAGGGAATGAAGAGTGAAGGATTGACCAATGACCCAAAAATGACCTAATGACTAATGACTCCCAAAAATGACCTAATGACTAGTAACTCAAAAAAATAACCCAGTAACCCAATCTCCAACTTACATTATGAATCAGGAAGACCCACAAGGCATCGAAAAACTTGAACAAAAAATCAATACTGCTCTA
>JBBRUH010000679.1:0-1884 GCA_038248005.1 Cytophagales bacterium
AGAATACCTTGCTAAGGGGCAAAACAGACTTATAAATAGATTTTTCATCCTGTTTTGCAGAGATTAATATTCCCTGTCATTATATTTGATTCTAAAAACAGTTTGTTATTTTCTTGGGTTCAAGTTATAAATGCAACTTTTACAAGTAACTCATCATCAAATTACTACAAACTTCTAACTAATGATTTATAACCCATCTCTCCCTTAGATTAATCTCCGTCACCAAGTGTAATAATGGCAATTTCTGTTCTTCGATTGAGCTGATGATCATCTTCTGAGCAGAATATACCATCAGGACAAGACGTTACCAATCGGGTTTCTCCAAAAGAGGATATTTCCATTCTGTCAGGTGAAATCCCCCGATTGATGAGGTAATTATATGCTGATTGAGAGCGTCTTTGTGCTAGACGCACATTATAATCAAATGAGTTTCTGGAATCAGTATGAGAAGACATAGAAATACGCATATTGGGATATTCATACATCACACGCAATACTTTTTCTAAATCTTGGGAAGCATCAGGGCGAATATTGTATTTATCTAAGTCATAATACACCGTTACTACTTCTACCAGTTTGGTATTGGGATTACCTCTAAAAGTATATCTACGATTCGGATTAGGGTTATTATTAGGGTTATTGCCTGAGCTAGTGCCCTCTTTATCTCTACCTAATAAGGTAGCTATTCGAGGGTCTCCACTTGTACCAATCGGTATCAATTTTACAAAAACAGTATCTATCAATCTACCTCCATGTTCTTTGCACTGAGCTAGAAACTGCTCGGTGATTTCACTTTTACCCTCTTTATATTGTTCTTTGCTTGCCTTGATATCGTAGCCTGTTCGTAAAAAAGATTTTAGTACATAAGTACTATCAGACTCTGTTAGATAAATCGCCTCGTTTTTATTTTCTTTGTCAAAAATAGTTAGTTTAGGAGCAGGGATTATTTTTTTGGTGTATTCATCTATCACCATAATAACCACATCACAGGTTTTTACTGAGAATTTATAAATATCATCATCTCCTACCCCCCCCTCTCGGTTAGAGCTAAAATACCCTTCATTAATATCAGCTTCAAAGATAAGCCCGAAGTCATCTTTGTTACTATTCACAGGAGATCCTATATTTTGAGGTCTGCTAAACTTCCCTTTGTTTGCCCTTGCTACAAATACATCCAAACCTCCTAGGCCTGCATGCCCATCAGAAGCGAAAAACAAATTACTATTGGCATCTATAAAAGGAAAGGATTCATTTCCTTTGGTGTTGATTTCGGGACCTAGATTAGTAGGCACGCTCCATGAACCGCCTCTAGAGGTACACATCCAGAGATCAGTCCCTCCTATACTTCCTGGCATATCAGAGGTGAAATACAGGGTTTGCCCATCAGTAGAAAGTGTAGGATGAGCAATAGAATACTCTGCATCATTGAAGTCAAATTCTTTGATATTGGTCCAGTCAGAAGAACCTTGTGTAGCAAAAAACAATTTTAGTTTATTGATATCTTCTGAACTTGTGCCAAATTTACCATCATTATAATTATTACGTGTAAATATAATGGAGTTAAAATCATTGTAAAACATAGCTGAGCCTTCGTGATAAGGGGTATTTAGTGCATCACTAAATGGCCTTGCTTTAGGCCCACCACCTGGAGCATAATATAAATCTAAGAATCGTTTGCCTGTCCACTTATGTATTAATTTATTCTTATTATCTTCTCTTGGGCGGCTGGAGCAGAATACAATACCTCCTTTATAATAAGCAGGACTAAAATCAGCATCCTTAGAGTTAAAAGGGGCTAATTCTACGGTGTAGCGTTCAGAATCTTGAAAAAACTTATCTACATCTGCATAGCTCAATGCAAATTCTTTTCCTCGCTTATCGCTA
>JBBRUH010000680.1:0-1857 GCA_038248005.1 Cytophagales bacterium
AGTATTTATCTTTGATAAATTTAGCCCCAGGTTTTTCTTCTCCTTGTTGGGCATTTACTTTTTCTTGATTGATGCTGAGTCCATTGTTTTTAATCATCCTTCTGACTTCTCCTTTTGACATCTCTAGCACTTCTGCAAACATATCTATAGTACTTTCTAAAGCATCAAAGGCTGTTTGGGTATATTCTTTTTTGGGAACATCCTCTAAGACTTCCGCCAGAGTATTTTCGTCCGTATTTTCTAAATCATTTAAGGTAGATTTCCCAAAAAGCAATTGAGAGGCTTTGATAGCATTCTGCAAGGCTTCTTCTGAGTGTACTCTTCTGGTGATATCTTCAGCCAAAATACGCTTAACTGCATTGGGATTGGTCTGCATTTCTACTTCTAATTCTTCTATTCTTTCTTTTTCAAAAAGAGTAAAGAAACGCAAAAGCTTAGGAACTTCCTCATCATTTACATTAAGCCAAAACTGATAAAATTTATATGGAGAAGTACGCTCAGAGTCAAGCCATACGTTTCCTTCTTCACTCTTCCCAAATTTAGCCCCATCAGACTTGGTCAATAGTGGGCAGGTCAAAGCCAATACACTGCCTCCTTCCATACGGCGAACTAGCTCAGAACCTGTGGTGATATTTCCCCATTGGTCAGAGCCACCCATCTGGATTTTACAGTTTTTATGTTTGTATAGATGATAGAAATCGTATCCCTGAAAAAGTTGGTAAGAAAACTCGGTAAAAGAAATCCCTTCTGAGCCTTCGCCCATACGGTTTTTGACCGAATCTTTAGACATCATATAATTGACAGTGAGATGCTTGCCTACATTTCTAAGAAAATCTAGCAGAGACACATCCTTGTACCAGTCATAATTATTGACCAGTTCGGCTGCATTTTCACCTTTCTCAAAATCCAAAAATTTCTCTAACTGCTGGCGTACACCTGCCACATTTTTTTGAAGCTGTTCTTCCGAGAGCAGATTACGCTCACTAGACTTGCCCGAAGGGTCTCCTATCATCCCTGTAGCACCTCCTACGAGTGCTATGGGCTTATGTCCTGCTCTCTGAAAATGCAATAAAAGCATAATAGGTACAAGATTACCAATGTGTAGAGAATCAGCCGTAGGATCAAAGCCTACATAGCCTGTGGTCATTTCTTGCAAAAGTTTCTCTTCGGTATCAGGCATCGCATCTTGCAACATTCCACGCCAACGCAATTCGGCTACATAATTTTTTAGCATTTTTCTTCCTAAATGGTTTATTTTAACTTCAAAAAAAGAGAGTATTCATAAATGTTCCTAATTTTTCGAAGTTTTTTTGTTTGTTTTACTATTCTGATATTCTCAAAACATGTTGAGTATGCAAAGATAGTTATTATTCATTTCAACGCCGTTGCCTGTGTCTGCACAGGTAACTAAGGATGATGGTATCACGATTGCCTATATTCTCATAAGCAATGTCGAAAAATAATTATTTGATTTAATTTATGTAAAGTATTCATTATCAGTTTATTACAAACTAATAACCCATAATCTATAACTCATCTCTAAGATGTCTGAGTATTTTTTTATTCTTTTTTGTGGAGTGGTAGCTGTTCAAGTTTTCATTCAAGTAGTTGTTTTTGGGTCGCTTTTAAGGCACTCGCATGTTTCTGTTTGTGAAGGCACAAACCGAGGGGATGTTTCTGTTTGTGAAGGCACAAACCGAGGGGATGTTTCTGTTTGTGAAGGCACAAACCCAAGTTACATTGAGCAATTATCCGTTTCTGTGGTGATATGTGCCTATAATGAATTGAGCAATCTTCAAGAACTCCTGCCTCTACTTCAAAAACAAACGTATCCAGATTTTGAGATTATCATCGTCA
>JBBRUH010000681.1:0-1843 GCA_038248005.1 Cytophagales bacterium
ATGATAAACTTTACTGCCTAATACAGGTGCTTTTCGTAAGCAATTTCCTATGTTTTCTATGTACATATATGGTCATAAAAAAGCTAAAGTGCTGGTAGTCTGTATGTAACAACTCTATTTTTCTGAATCATGAGTTCCCGCTGTTTTTTACAAAAACAGACAAAGAGATTCTTACAGGACAAGCTTTGCTTTTCATTGCTTAGCGTCAAGTATCCCTTTGGAACACTTAACGCAGCTAGGTCTGATTATCAGAATCTTACTCAGAAAACTCATCACTCATCATTTATAACTCATCACTCCTATCTCACTACTTTTTCTCAGGTTCTGTTTTTGGCTCAATCAATACTGTTCCTTCGTTTTCTACTTCGGTGATGAGGCTTTGACATTCAATTCCGAAGCTTTGAAATGTCCTTACCATTGCATCTTCTATAAAGCGAGCTTTGTGTGCATCATCCGTAATCGCAAACAAAGTAGGGCCAGAACCAGAGATAGTCATGCCATCTGCTCCTGCTCGGAGTGCATTTTGCTTCACTTCGGCAAAGCCTTGGATGAGTTTAGCTCGGGCAGGTTCTATGATTTCATCGTTAAGACTACGTGAAAATAGGCTATAATCATCTTTGGCAAAGGCTGCCGTAATAAGACAGGAGTTAGCCATATTAAACACAAAACTTTTGAGAGGAACTTCTTTGGGTAGAATATCTCTTGCTTCTTTGGTCAAGATGGTCAGTTTTGGTGTTACCAATATAATGATGAGCTTGCTGATAGAGCCTATCTTGGTTACGTCTAAAGGCAAGCAAGAGCGAGTGAGAGTAGCTCCTCCTAGCAAACAAGGAGCAGTATTATCAGCAAAAAAATCACCTGATACATACTCTTCGGCACGAGTGGCAGGCAAGATAAGTTCGTCTTTGCTTAGTTGATTGCCATAAAGATAATTAGTAGCAAAAGCAGCGGCACATGCCGAAGCAGCACTAGAACCTAAGCCTGAGCCAGAAGGCATCCCTTTTTTGATTTTTAGTTCTACGCCTCCATCAATGTTCAGAATCCGAAGCACCTCTTGGGCAGCGATTCCAGCCGTATTTTTTGTAGGATCAAAACTGAGAGGCATATCTGATTCTATCTCACTAATCACTACACCGTGGGCTATTTTACGAGCTTCTACGATGTCTCCCATATTCTTGATTGCCAATCCTAGAACATCAAAACCAGGGCCTATATTGCCAATCGTGGCAGGGGCAAATACTTTTATCCATTCCATTTTTTACTTGTTTTTCAATAAAAATTCTTTAAAAGTCTCATAATCAGATTCTAGGGCAATGTTGTGTTTAGAACGGTTTTTGGTCTGCTCGAGTGCTTTGCAAATGGGGGCTTTGATATTTAAAACATCTTCTACTATTTCTCCAAATTTAGCAGGGTGTGCCGTCTCCAAAATCACCAATGGATAAGAAGCCTCTTCAGGATTCTCTGCCAAGTATTGCTCTGCCGCCAGTATCCCGATGGCTCCATGTGGTTCTATGATAATTTGATATTGGGCATAAAAATCTTTCATTTTTTGTGTAGTAGCTTCATCAGAAAAAGAATATCCTACCAAATGTTTTTGTATTTCGGCAAAATCAGGAGAGCGCTGAACTATACCATTTTTATCTACAGTACCTCCATATAAATCAAAATAGCGTGCTAGATTGCTAGGATTACCCACATTCATCGCATTGGAGATACAATTATGTGAAGGATTAATTTTTTGATATATTCCTGTCTGTAAAAAATCAGGAAAGGCTTTATTTTCATTCGTGCCAATGATGATTTTGCGAATAGGCAAACCCATTCTTCGGGCTATCTCTGCACC
>JBBRUH010000682.1:0-1818 GCA_038248005.1 Cytophagales bacterium
AGCGTCTTCGCTTGAACGATATTTATTAGTTTAAGTTATTGAATATCAGATACTTAAATCCTTTTTATCGATATAAATTATTACCTAAATGTAAGATTTTATCCTTCATTTTTTAGAATATCTCTTTTGCAATGTTTTTGACAGCTACAGAGCGACTCATAGAATAGTAATGCAAGCAAGGAACCCCATATTTGATGAGTTCTTTTGATTGTTGGATTCCCCATTCTATACCCACTTGAGTTACTTCTTTATTGTCTTTGCACTTTTCTACTGCAGAAACCAAATCATCAGGGAGATCCATGTGAAAGATACTAGGCAAGATAGTAAGATGGTTTTTGGTAGTAATAGGTTTTAAACCTGGGATAATAGGGATAGTAATTCCTATTTCTCTACATCTAGCACAAAAATCAAAGTATTTTTGATTATCAAAAAACATCTGTGTTACAATATACTCTGCACCTGCATCCGCTTTTTGCTTTAGGTAATGTAAATCTTTGCTAAAGTTAGGTGCTTCAAAGTGCTTTTCTGGATAGCCAGCCACACCAATACAAAAATCTGTGGGTGCAGTTTTGGTCAGTTCATCATCAAGGTAATGCCCTTTGTTCATTTTGACGACTTGCTCTAGAAGCTCTGAGGCATAGTGATGTCCATCACCTTCTGGTGAAAAAGAACCTTCGCTTTTAATGGCATCTCCACGCAAGACGAGTACATTATGAATCCCCAAGAAATCTAAATCTATAAGTGCGTCTTCTGTTTCTTCTTTGCTAAATCCTCCACAGATAAGATGTGGGACTGCATCTACCTGAAAACGGTTCATGATAGCGGCACTGATACCGACAGTACCAGGTCTTTTTCTGGTAGTGATTCGCTCTAATAAACCATCATTCCCTCGTTTTTTATAGACATATTCTTCTCTGTGATAGGTTACGTCTATAAAAGGGGGTTTGAACTCCATAAGGGGTTCTATGGCTTCAAAAAGTTGTTGGATGCCTTGCCCTTTGAGCGGGGGTAATATTTCGAAAGAAAAAAGGGGTTTTTTAGCCTTTTTGAGATGTTCTGTAATCTTGGTCATATTGCTTAGGAATTGTAAAACTTGTTTTCCTTGCTCAAACTTATTGAAACTGTTCAAAGTTTGAATTTGTGCCTGCAAAAATAGAGAAAATAATTTTAATTTGTATAAACCTCTGGGAGAGCTACTATTAAGCTTGAATATATGTGTAAAAAAAAGAGGATACTTTTAACCATTTATAACATCTAAAAATTAAAGATTAACCCTTATTCTTGAAGCAATTACCCTAAATCTAAAGATAATACTCCCTTCATAAAAAACGAAAAATTTTATTTTAGAAAATGTTGCTTATGCCAAAATAATATAGTAACATTAGAATAAGTGAGAGAATTCTATTGGCTATGTGAATTTTCAGTTTTATCAGCTAAACACTCCACAAATCCAAAAAAAATTTACTTAAAAAATCATTTTCAATTTTAAAAATTTACTATTATGTTAAAAATTCCAAAATTCCAAAATTTATTTCTTTTATTTATGATGGGAATATTAGCTTGGGCGTGTAATGAGCAAAAAGAAAATCCTGCTCCAGACAATGAATCTTATCTTAAAAGTTCACTTGACCCCTACGCTACTGTAAGCTACAGCAACGGAATGCTTGTTTTTAATGATACGCTTCACTTCAAAAATGTAATGCAAAGTTTAGAAAATGAGTACGAAGCGTGGAATGACCAGTTTGAAGCAACTTGGGGATACCTTAGTAGTGAGTTATATGACAAAAAAGCAGAACAACTCAGATTTGACGAAGAAAA
>JBBRUH010000683.1:0-1809 GCA_038248005.1 Cytophagales bacterium
ATTCCGAACAGGGACGTTAAGCCCCTTTGCGCCGATGGTACTGCTGTCATAGGTGGAAGAGTAGGTCAATGCCAGGTAAGTATTACAAGCCAAGAACGTCAAAAATTCTTGGCTTTTTTTATGCCCATAACTCAACTAGCTCATAGCAATCTACACAAAACCATATTGTACTCTCAATACAATAAGTAAGTCCATCATCTCAGAAGAAACGTCAACTGTAGTTCAAAAAGAATATATCCCATAAAATATATCTAAAAATAGCTATAAGTAAATTATAAGAAATGTCTTGATGTTTACTATTTTCAAAATATTACTTCGGCTATTTATGATTTTAAATGAAAAAGTAGTCTAATCCTCAGCCTATATCTTTCACTTATTTAGACTTTACGAGTTTTAAAACTAGGAAAGTTTTGTAATCTACTTTTTGAATGCACGAAACGATTTAACAAAAAGCTTTAATTTTACACAACTACATAAAATCATAAATAGTCATTATTTTCTTCGAGAACAAATCACTGACAAGATGATATACTTCTACTCAGGGAAGGGTTTGTAATACAAGCCAATGGAAAAGTCATCTCAAATTCATGAAATAGAAAAACAGTCAAAATAGATAGTGCAATTGGGTTACAATGAAAAGTAACTAAGGTAAAGTGCTAATTCATCCTCATTTTCACGGCTTTTAGAAATACCAGAATTGATGCTATTAGTTGAAGAACTGGTAATTGCCTGCCAAACATCAGGAGAAAGTTGTATATCTTCTTCTTCACTTTCTTCTAATTTACCTACTATTTTTACTAATCTTGTTGAAAATTGCTTGTGTCCATATCTATCAATACTCACTAAGTTTTTTATGAGGACAGAAGTTCCTACTGGAATAGTCTTGTGCCAAATAGCCATTTTTTCTGAGGTATTACTGCGTCTAACAGCTGAAACTTCTTCAAATACATTGGCATAGATTTCAAAGTTATTTTTAGATTGGAAGTCGTTATATTCAATACTCCAATTGCTTTGATTCTTAATAATCTCCAATGTGTTGTAGTGTGTATCAGAAACCTGTAGAGCTTTACTATTATTTTTAGGTTTACCCATTACAGTTAATGGTATTTCTTTTTGGTTAGGGTGTTTTAGATAAATCATTGTGCCTGGTCGGATACTTGGATGTAGAGCTATGGCTTCATCCACAATATTATTACTCTGGAAGGCTTCTACTTTTACTTTTTCAGTATGACTCCTTTTATTAGTTGAATCCAAGGTTATATTATTAGGTAAACCTGTATAATTAAGTTCTACTTCTAGTATATTATTTGAATTATCACCCAAACGACTAAAAGCGGTGGATGTTAACTGTATGATTACCCCAGCACTAGGATAGATATCTTGTATTTGTCCTACTACTTCTACAACAGTGTTTGCCCCAGTTACAGGATTTTTCACAATCATCATTGTGCCAATAGGAGCAGTTTTATGCAATGCTATAAAGGGACGTGCATCTATGATATTTCCTAGTTTAGCATAACCATTTTCTGTGATATTAATATTATTAGTTGAAGGTATTGTTTGCGGATTATCATTAAGTTCTTCAAAAGGATTTTCGGTAGTTGTAGGATAGATAATAGGCAGAGTATCGAAAGTATTTTGATTAATAATCAGATTGTCTGATTGTGAGAAGTCCGTTCTATTAGGGAGGTTTACAGTGATTGCATTTTTTGAATCTTGGATTTTTATCTCCAAATTTACTGTTGTGGCATAGAGTGATAAGTCTAACTTTTCCCAAGCACATTCACTCAACTCTATCAAAGTACTATC
>JBBRUH010000684.1:0-1802 GCA_038248005.1 Cytophagales bacterium
ACTAAAATCTTTCCCGTAATTTAGGCTTACTGTCTTCTTACCCGCTACATCTGAAAGTAAAAAATATACTTTCTCAGGATTTACTTGACTGACTTGTGTAGCAAAATCAGCTGTTTTCTTTACACACGAAGGACAATCTAGCACAGATACAGTATAAATGACCAGAACCTCTTGAGGTATAGTGTGGGTTTGCATCATTTCTTGAAGAAAAACATCTTCAGATGACTGTTGACTACTACACTGCCACATACAAAAAGCCAAAAGTACTAAACTATATTTATTCATTCTTCAAGAGTTTAAATAAATCAAAGCTCAAGTAATCTTCATCTGCTTGGGGGTTATCAATATGATTTTTGGAGATGTATAAACCCTTTGGTCCTACAAAAAAATTAGTATAGGCATATTTTTCTTTAAAGATTTGAGTTTCGCCTATTTTCTTAAAGTTTTCATCTAAGATAATGATAGAAAAAGGCTTGGCATGGTCAAAATCTTTGCTTGTTTCGTCTGTAGGGTGTAACACAAAACGATAATATACTTTTCTGAATGAGTCATAGATAATGTGCCTATAAGCATATTGAGTCATGTAAAATACTTGTGCCTCAGTATTGACTGCCCCTTCTTTCATAGATGGAATCTCACCAACATACTTGGATTTGGCTTGGTGTTTTTGTGTGTTCCCTTGAAAGTTAGTTACATATAGTGTATCATCCATACAAAAGGAATAGATATAATTCCCATTACCGTCAGGCGTAAAACCAAAAAGGGTATGACCTCCTCCATGAATTTTCTGAGCAGGCAAGCCCGTATATTTAAAAATAGAATCTACTCGCACTGAATCAGTATTAGTGTGGTATGCAAAAGCAATATGATAATCCCAAATACCAGGCTGGTTGGTATAAAGAAAGGGTGCTTTGTGAATAATAAGCTTATCTCTTGTTAGAAAAGCTAGTCGTTTATAGTTATTTACTAACACAAAAACGTGCAGAGGACTAAAATCAAGGCTATATTTTTTGAGCAACTTCCCTTCACGGTTTACAAGACTAGCTACACTCGATACAGCAGATACCATATACACCGAATCTAAATTTTGAATCAAAAAAGCATCAATGGAATTGACTTTTTCAGGTCCATCACCTTGAGTTTCTATTTTAAAAGCAAGTCTTTCACTTTCTAAATCATAAAAATGTATGTCTGAATCGGTTACGCTTAGGTAAGCAAGGTATTTTTTTCGAGTATTAGGATCTTGATAATAATCTAAGTAAAGAGATTGAAAATTTGTAGTGCTATCTATGGGGATTTTGAGGGTTTCGCTTACCTTCAAATCATACAAATCAAAAGATTGACTACTTTCTCCTTGTTGCTCGCAAGCAGAGAAAATACCTATCATTGCTACTGCCAGTAAAATTAATAGATGCTTATTCATTGAATAAAGTTTTAGTCTAAAAGAAATGATGAAGACCATCCGTATAAATATTTACACAGATGGTTTTTCTTGCTAACTATTAGGTGTTACTACAAGGCAATCAGTGCCTGCTCCTGAGCATCCAGATGATAGTTTTGTTTCTACACAAGTATGCCCTTCAGTACAATCACCTTCAAGACCGCTACTTTTGTGCATTGACTGTTGAGAATTGCAAGTTAACTGCAATTAACGCAAGTGTAAATGCCACTGCTAGAAATTTCAGGTTGTATGACAATTTTTGTGGTAAACAATAAAACTAGTGTCCTTAATATGTTTAACTTTCTTATTATCAGGCAGATACATTTTTATAATAACCTTAATTATTCAAATTCCACAAAAA
>JBBRUH010000685.1:0-1784 GCA_038248005.1 Cytophagales bacterium
AAGCTTCATTTGCAAGGTCTAGAGGCTAAGGAGCAAGTAGCAATGCCTATTATTTACAAAGGAGTAGAAACTAAAGACTCTCTCAGACTTGATATTTTGGTAAATAATCAAATTATCATTGAATTGAAATCTGTGGAAACCTTACTGCCTATTCATCAGGCACAAGTTATCAGTTATTTAAAGTTAAGTAAGAAACCCAAGGCTCTACTTATCAATTTTAATTCTACTAAATTGGTCAATGGCACTATGCCTTTTGTGGATAAAGTATTTGCGAATCTTCCAAAAGAGTGAGGTTTTATTTTCATTACAAAGAAAAACTTTATAACCACCAAAAACACAGAGTAAAATCTTCGTCTCCTTAAATGCCTTTCGTGGTAAAACTTTATAACCAAGATGCAAAACCTTAGCGATGATGTTTTACCTCAATAAAGTAATTTTACCCTGTTGTTTGATAATGACACCAGGCTGTAATATATTCTCAAAAGTAGCCTGCCACAGATAGACACCACTAGGAGCATCTTTACCATTAAATTTACCATCCCAAACTACTTCAGTACTAAGGCTTTGGAAGACAATCTCACCCCAACGGTCATATATTCTCAAATCTAATCTTGAAACATCTTCAGAGAACATATCTAGTTTATCATTGAGACCATCATTATTAGGGGAGAAAGCTGTAGGGAGTAAAAGTGTGGGTTCACAATCTACTTCTATGATGAAAGTCTTCAAAGCTACAGGACAGCCTTCTTCATCTCTTACAGTAACTACATACGTACCTGATTGTGCTCTTTCTATGATTTTAAGGGTGCGTGTATTCTCTCCTGTGGGTTGCCAATCAAAAGTCCATTCAGCACCTTCTGGTATTTCATCAAGAGGAATGGCTTCTAAAATATAACCTGAGAGAGGTGGGCAAATGTTTAACTCTTCTTCAGTAGGTGTAAAATCATCGGCTGCCGTAATCTCCACAGTCTTGCTTATTTGATTATTACATCCATTGCCATCAGAGTAAGTATAGCGAATAATTGGACGATTTCCTACTTCAAACAGGTTAGGCTCAAAACGAGTAACAATACTACCATTGACTGTAAATGTACCACCTATGGGGCTTCCTTGTAACACAATAGGCGTAGCTTGAGAGCAATAACTATCAGCAAGATTTACAAACTCTAATTGTGGTATGGGGGTAATATTAATACGTTTCTCTACAGTAGTTTCACATAGGCTGATAGGGTCAGTAGCAGTATAGCTAATGACCTGTGTACCAACTCCTACCACAGTAGGGTTAAACTGAAAAGCAGTTAAATTGATGACTCGTTCCGTATTATCATCATAAGTTATACGTATTTGTGGGACTAGATTTTGGTCATTATTGACGCAATAGTTATCCTCTAAATTACTCCAAACAATGATTGGATTACGATACACACGGACAGTGAGTGTTGCAGAGTTAGAGCAAGAGACATCATCAGGGTCAGCGTAATTATACTGGATAATGTGATTTCCCACACTTAGATTAACTGGATTAATTTGAGTAGCACTTGTACCGTCAATGGTAAATGTGCCTCCTAAAGGCGTAGCAGAGAGAGTGATAGAACTTCCATCTTTACAGAATTGAGTAGGAATACCCACAAAATTAATTTCGGGTGCATTTACTACTTCTACTATTTTAATGATGGTATTAGAGCAGCTAGTAGAAGGGTCGGTGTAAGAGTAAATTACTTCATAAGTACCTAGACCCAATGCAGAAGGTGAAAACTGAGTAGCACTATTTCCATCAATGGTAA
>JBBRUH010000686.1:0-1780 GCA_038248005.1 Cytophagales bacterium
TCTTTTTCCTATTGATCCGTCACCATCAAAATATCCTCTCAAAAAATGTCTAAATAGATTATTTGGTATATCTGGTAAATTAAAACCAGCTTCCGTTTTATTCGGAACACAACCTAATTCTTTTAACCTATTAGTTATTCTTTTAGAAGAAATAGTCATTGTTTTAGATTGATCCTCTTTACTTGTACTGACCTTATAGCCAGTACAAAATAAATTAAATACTTCTCTAATAATGGCAACATCCCTTTCTTTTAACCTTAAGAAAAACCTATTCTTATTCACATATCCATCACTAAACATCCAACCTATAAAGTAAGCCTTACTCTCTGTGTCTATCCTATCTAGAAAAGAGTCATCAACATAGTACCCCTTATGCCTCGCTGGGATATTCTGATTATATGCCGCTCCTATCTTCTTCATATGTGCATAGATGCTTGAAAGAGGTACTGAAAGCTCTTCTGATATTCTAAAAAGAGTCTTTCCTGCTAGATGTTGTTGATAAATTTTACTATAATCATGTTTTATTTTCCTACCCATATCTTTAAATTTATACACAAAGATACTAAATATATCTATTATTTACAAACTTATTATTTATAGGTGTGAAAACCTTAGCCTTCACTGTATTTGCCCAATGTTTACTTGTAAATTACTTTACAAGGGGGCCCCAATTCGACCCTTTACTGCAGCTTACTGTATTATCGTCATTGCCCATATACCTTGGCATACTTACACTCTGTCCTACTCTGTAATCAAAGGTATGAGTGTGAGCATCAGTATAGCGATTCCCTTCCATTTTAGGAAGACCAAGATAAAGAGTTTCCAAGCAACCAACTACTTCTAGGTCCATTATAGGAGCACTATTTTTGGAGAATGTGTAGGAGTCTTCACCATCTTTATAAACAGTGAAATCCTTAGGACTTTTCTTCCATACGGCTCTAACCTTATTATAGGTATTACTAATAAAATTAGTGAGAGTAGTATTGCCACTTACACTACATACTCTCCTATAAGCATAGAAATTTCCATGCTTATCAATCTTGAATTGGTGATGAGATAAGAATGTATACAAATCTTCTGCAGATTGTGCATTAGGATTAAGACAACATTTGAGCCAGAACTTCTTCAATGCCTCATACTGTACTGTCCACCATTCCACTGGAAAGACGTCATCTTCATCATGAAGACCTACAAGTACTTTAGCAAAGGCTACCAATAGTAGCTGAGGAATACTCCTATTGATACCTTTCATATAAATAGCATCACCCTTCACCTCAAAATCTTCCGAGGTATTAAATATTTCTATACTCTTAGCTACATTAGCAGTTTTTGCCTGTTCTGCTTTCTCAGCTCTTTGCTCCTCTACTTCCTCTGTAGAAATAATATCAAAGATGTTTGCCTCACAACTAGCGTCTCTTACAGCCTTAAAATCCTCAGTTGTAGCTTCCGACTTACAAAGAACAGCGCCATCTTTTAGTACCACTACAAGAACATCATTTACGAGTTTAACACTCGTATAGGGCCTTTCCTCTCTCACCTCTACCTCTACAATGTTTTTAGGTGCTCGCTCCAATGTCTGTTTAAGCAGGTCATTCTGCAGCTTTTGGTTTTCAACTTTTAACTCGGACCTCTTAGCCTTGAACCACTTTAACGTACTCAAATTTTTACTCATTTTTATTGGTTTTAATTATTGTTACTACTATCTATTAACTCTTCAATCTTCTCTTCAGTTAAGGCTCCAGTGCCTATTATCTCATCCATCCAGGAATTATCCTCAGAA
>JBBRUH010000687.1:0-1767 GCA_038248005.1 Cytophagales bacterium
AATAAAATCAATATTTGCTTCTACTGATACCAAGGTGTGGTTTGTAACACCAAGATAGATTTTTAAAATAATCTAGAAAAGCGAGTAGGTAAATTTATACCTACTCGCTTTTTTATTTACTTGAATTGACCATCCAGACTCCTATAATAATTATACCCATACTAAGATAATGCCCCAGAATAAGTTGTTCGCCATCTATCAAGCCCCAGAAAATAGCTACAATAGGGATTAAATAAGTAACGGAACTGGCAAAAACAGGGCTAGAGATTAATAAAAGACGGTTAAAAAAGATAGTAGCTACTCCCGTAGATAACACACCCAATCCTACTAAGGCAGCCAAAGCCCAGCCACTTGCAGGATTCGTCTGAATGGTCTGTGGTACGCCCTCTATAAAAAAGGTAGCCAAAGCCAAAGGACTGATAAAAAGCATGACAAGGCTAGAGATATGCAAAGCTTTCAAATCTTTGAGATAATGCTTTACAAAGTTGAGATTGCAACCATATAAAATTGCCGCCAAAATCACCAGTAAACCATAAGGATTGGGGTCAAGCGTACCTAGTTCTTTGCCCATCAAAATCAAACTAATCGCTCCCAAGAAACCAAGTAATAAGCCCAACATCGCCTTGATACGCAGACGCAAGCTAAAAAAAAGCCACCCCACTAAAAAGGTAAATACAGGGGTAAGTGAATTGAGTACACCTGCCAAGGCACTCTCAAGCCTCGTCTGTGCATACGCAAAAAGAAAAGCAGGGATGAATGTGCCTATCATTCCAGAGATAAAGAGATAACCCCACTTAGAGCGAGGCACTTTTTTAAGGCTGATATAAGAAAAAGCCCCAAGTGTACAAAAAGCAGCTACAATCCTGACTGCGGCAGTCTGTGGAGGAGAAAAAACGACTAAGCCTTTTTTGATTAAGATAAATGAACTTCCCCAAATCAATGCTAAAAATATGAGTACAAGCCATTTTTTGAGGGTAGGTGCTTCAGGATTGTCAATTGGCATATTTAAAGTGCTATTTGACTGAGAAGTTGTGTTTTTGAACATCCGAGTAGGTTTAATAAAAATAGGCTTTCCTTAGAGAGTACAAAACTATACAAAAGCCTCACTTTATGATGATACCTATCTGAGATTTAACAATTTGCTAGGAGGAATTCTTGATTGACTTAACCAAGCACTTCATGTATCGTATTAAAGGGATTAGAGTAATAATATTTCATAAAAATTTTTCTAAAAATAATGGATACACAAAAGAGTATCAATCAACTTTCATTTAATGTGATGGCTTGTGCTATCGAGGTACACAAATACTTAGGGCCAGGGCTTTTAGAAAGTATCTATCAATCTTGCCTGATGCACGAACTCTCTTTACAAGGTTTAGAGGCAAAAGAGCAAGTAGCTGTTCCGATTATCTACAAAGGAGTAGAAACTAAAGACCCACTGAGATTAGATATTTTGGTAAATAACCGAATTATCATTGAATTGAAGTCTGTTGATGCCTTATTGCCCATACATCAAGCACAAGTGATCACTTATTTGAAGTTGAGCAAGAAACCTAAAGCGCTGCTTATTAATTTTAACTCTACAAGATTAATGGAGAGTACAAAACCATTTGTGGATAGAGTATTTGCTAATCTTCCAAAAGAGTGATTTATTTCTTACCACAAAGAACATAAAGAACACAAAGAAACCCTTAGTGAGCTTCGTGCACTTAGTGGTGAAATTTTATTACCACGAAGGACACGAAGAACACAAAGAAACCCTTAGTG
>JBBRUH010000688.1:0-1754 GCA_038248005.1 Cytophagales bacterium
CAATGTAGAGTCAGTTTTTCGGCGTCTCAAAACCCTAGATTTAAAGGATTATATTTCCACAGATACAGAAAAAAGGGAAATTGATAAAAAACCCTTGGGTTTATCACTCAAAGGAGGTTTAAAAACTAAAAGCACTTTGAGCAAAATTACTCCACCTCCTAAGAAAGATGAACCTAGTACTGATAGCCCTAAACTGCGTGGCAAAGGACTGGGAATTGGCAAAAAATAATCTCTTATATGCAAGAGATTGGTTATGAAGTTATATGTTATTAAGTTACAATCATCTGATAATGAATGTTTTAATTAAGCTAAATGATTACTTTATTCTCAAATCTTCACTAAATTAAAACTCATATTCTATTTTATATATCTATACAATGAAAACTCAAGAAAAAGTATTAAATCCTGTCTTACCCTCTGTTACTTCTATCATTAAGGCTTACCAGATACTCAAAAAAGTAGTTACTCGCACGCCTTTACAGCATAACCTCAACTATTCTGAGCAATACCAAGCAGATATTTATTTTAAAAGAGAAGATTTACAAGTGGTTCGTTCCTATAAAATTAGAGGAGCTTATTATAAAATCAATTCCTTGACCGAAGCCCAGCGAAAACAAGGAATCGTCTGTGCTAGTGCAGGAAATCACGCCCAAGGAGTGGCTTTTGCTTGCCGAAAATTAGGAATTAAAGGAACGATTTTTATGCCCATTCCCACACCTGAGCAGAAGGTAAGGCAGACCAAGATGTTTGGGAAAGAATTTATAGAAGTGGTTTTAAGGGGAGATACCTTTGATGAGGCTTACCAAGCGGCTTTGGAGTTTGAGAAAATCAACAAACCTGTATTCATTCACCCCTTTAATGATGAAAAGGTAATCATCGGACAAGGAACGGTAGGCTTGGAGATTTTTGAAGATTGTCCTCAGAATATTGATTATGTATTTATGCCTATCGGCGGCGGCGGACTTTCTTCGGGAGTGGGGAGTTATCTCAAGCAAATCAATCCTAAGATAAAAATCATCGGTGTAGAGCCTGCAGGTGCTCCTGCTATGCAAAAATCATTAGAAGAAGGGCGAGTCATTACCTTAGACAAAATAGACAAATTTGTGGATGGTGCTGCTGTGGCACAGGTCGGTGATTTGAATTTTTCGATTGCTCAGAAAGTCTTAGATAAAGTAGTAACCGTGCAAGAGGGCA
This sequence comes from Cytophagales bacterium, assembly GCA_038248005.1. GTDB lineage: Bacteria > Bacteroidota > Bacteroidia > Cytophagales > Microscillaceae > JAABSX01. The sequence goes on from JBBRUH010000688.1 coordinate 1,195, forward strand.
AAGTCTGTAGTGTTATCCTAAAACTATATAATGAAGATGCCATTGTAGTAGAGCCTGCAGGTGCTTTAGCGATTGCTGCCTTGGATGATTTTAGGGAAGAAATCAAATGTAAAACAGTGGTTTGTGTGGTTTCAGGTGGGAATAATGACATCACACGCATGGAAGAAATCAAAGAACGCTCTTTGATTCATCAAGGTTTGAAGCATTATTTTATCATTCGTTTTCCACAAAGACCAGGTGCTTTGAAAGAATTTGTGATGGATGTGCTAGGCCCTACAGATGACATAGCCCATTTTGAATATACCAAAAAGAATAACCGAGAAAAGGGCCCTGCTTTAGTAGGAATTGAGTTACAAAGTGCCGAAGATTATCAAGGCCTTTTGGATAGAATGGAACAACGTAAAATCGTCTATGAATTGCTACCTCAGCTTTCGGATTTATTTAGGATGTTGGTGTAATCAGATTAAAAATCTTGCTCTCTTTAGTCGGGATTTCAAATCCCGACTAGCTAGGTTAGCTAGGTTCAAATCCCGACTAGCTAGGTTCAAATCCCGACTAGC
>JBBRUH010000689.1:0-1721 GCA_038248005.1 Cytophagales bacterium
GAGTTCTATGGTTATATTGTTTTACGGTTGAATTGTTTTTCTTTGTAAGTTTGAATATTTCAACAATACATCAGTACTACACACATATCATATGCTAAAAATACTCATCAACAATCTTTTTGATATGCGTAGTTTGGTCAAAGAGTTTTATTTTTAGGTGAAACTGTAGTAAATAGGTTGTTCAAAAAAAGATTTAATACATCTTATATGACTACACTCCTTGAAAACAAAAGGTTTTAACATAGCTTATATTTTCAGTACCAATACATCCATAAAATTATATAACCCAATAATTTAATAATTTGCCTCTTGAAGACCAAAACCAATATTTCTGTACCTACGGCACAAAATGTCCCCCTCTATCTAGAGCCTGCGAGTATAGGTGATAGAATACTTGCCAATATACTAGATTCTCTCATTATTTTTGGGCTAATGATTGGGCTAATGATTGTGCTTATTTTTTTTATGACTTTCCTCAGTAGATTAGGTTTAAATGATGAAGTCTATGTAGAACCCTTTATCACTGTTGCTTTTTTAGGCTCCTATCTTTTTTATCACCTAATTTCAGAGATTTTCTTAAATGGGCAAAGCATAGGAAAAAGACAGCTTAAAATTCAGGTAAAACGCCTTGATGGTACTTCTCCTAAGATAAGCAATTATATCTTGAGGTGGATTACTCGCCCTGTTGATTTAGTTTTTTTTGGAATGATTGCTATCATTACCATTACTTTAAATAACAAAGGCCAAAGACTTGGTGACATTGCGGCAGGCACTACAGTGATTAAACTTAGACCCAACCTTGATTTGAATAAAATCTTGGCGTATGAATACTTAGATGATACACGATATAGCCCTGTCTATTCACAAGCTCAGATGATTCCTCAGCAAGAGATAGAAGTAATCAAAGGACTGATTCGCCAAAAACATTCCTCTCAAAATACCCAAGATTTAGAAAGACTTGCCAATAATTATCAGCAAGAGTTAGGTATTCACAGCAAAGAGCCTCCTTATATTTTCTTAAAAACCTTGGTCAAAGATTTTATCTATTTGACTACTTAATTTTTTTTCTGATAAATACTGATTAGTAAAAATCCTTGCACTAAGTTTTTATTTTGATAGATTTTTTAAATATATTTGGATACATCTAATCATTTGATTTATGACTTACGAAAATACAGAAACAATTACTCTAATCATTCAAAAAGAAAAAAAAGAAGCTTTTTTAGAAATGCTCAAACTTTTTGATTTTGTAGAACCTCTCCTCGAAAAGAAGACAGAACAAGAGTTGGAAGATGGTTTAGAAAATGCTCAATTTAGCCTTAATCCTAGTTTTGAAGAGATACAAGCGATTGCAAGTCATTTTCCAGATAATTATCAATGGACTTACCAAGATTTACAAACCCATTTTCCAAAAGATTTAAAAATAAGTGTACAAGTTATTCAAAATCAATTATTTATTATGCCTTCTCCTAGCCTTTTACACCAAAGCATCTCAGAAGAACTTACTTTTCAGATGGGAACTTTTCTAAGAAAACATAAATTAGGCAAACTTATGTATGCCCCTATGGATGTAAAATTTGATGAGGACAATGTAACACAGCCTGATATATTATTTGTAGCAATCAGTCGGTATGAGATTCTGGGAGAAAATAATGTACGAGGTGTACCTGATTTGGTAGTAAAAATATGGTCTCCTGCCAATAAGAAAAAAGAAAGAACAC
>JBBRUH010000690.1:0-1692 GCA_038248005.1 Cytophagales bacterium
AACAATAGAATTTATAGAATATCCAGGATATTACGCTTTTATTTATTTATTTTTTATTTAATTAATTATACAAGAAATTATATTAAACATACCAAATATGAATAGACAAAACACTCCAGACTATCTAATTAGTTTCTCATTACTCCGAAAGATGTCTAACCAAAATCAAACAAATCATGCTTAGGACTCGAGTGCTTGGTGGAAATATTTGTAAACAAGATTCGCTTTTATAACAAACTTCAGAGCAGATATTTCTGAGACACCAAGCACGGCGATGTGAAACTAAAATATAAAAAAATGACAGTTTTTACTAAGTTTTACAGCGATTTTCTTGTTAGCTTATGAAGCGATTTAATCATAATGACTGAGTATTTTGAGAATATTTTTCAATACATTTAATTTTATATCCTAATAAACAAAATAGATTATGGCATATATCATGGTAGATATAGAAAGCGATGGCCCGATTCCAGGCGATTTTTCGATGGTTTCATTTGGGGCAGTTTTGGTTGATGAGCAACTTGATAAAACCTTTTATGGACAACTTAAACCTATCTCAGATAAGTTTATACCCGAAGCACTTGCCGTATCAGAGCATTCGAGAGAAGAAACCTTGACCTTTGATGAGCCTAAAAAGGTAATGGAAGATTTTGCCATTTGGATAAAAGAAACCTGTAAAGACAGACCCATTTTTATTAGTGATAATAATGGCTTTGACTGGATGTTTATCTGTTGGTATTTTCACCACTTTTTAGGGACGAATCCATTTGGGTTTAGTTCTCAAAACTTAGGTAGCCTCTATAAGGGAATGGAAAAAGATACTTTTAAGACATTCAAACATCTACGAAAAACCAAGCATACACATCACCCTGTAGATGATGCTATAGGCAATGCAGAGGCGTTATTAACTATGAAAAAAGAACTTGGGCTAAAAATAAAATTGTAATACTAGCTCCAACATGGATAAGGAATAGAAACCAAGTTTTTTGAAGAGCTTTTCTTTTTTCTAAAACAAATTCTTTAATTTTCCATATTATTAGAGGTAAAACTTATTGAAAGAATTATAATCCATTAACTGTATGAATTTAAGTCAAGATACGATACAAAGCTCTGATTTCTTAACTGAAGAGCAAATAGAAGTAAGAGATGCAGCAAGAGATTTTGCACAGCGTGAGTTACTTCCAGGAGTCATTGAGCGTGATAAGTACGAAAAATTTCCCCACGAACAGATGAAAATGATGGGAGAACTAGGCTTTTTAGGAATGATGGTAGATCCCAAATATGGCGGAAGCGGTATGGATACTGTTTCTTATGTATTAGCCATCGAGGAAATTTCTAAAATAGATGCTTCTGCAGGCGTAGCGATGTCTGTGAATAACTCGCTGGTCTGCTGGGGATTAGAAAAATATGGCTCTGAAGAGCAAAAACAAAAATACCTTGTGCCACTTGCCAAAGGAGAAGTTTTAGGTGCTTTCTGTCTTTCTGAGCCTGAGGCTGGTTCTGATGCCACTTCTCAGCATACTACTGCGGAAGATAAGGGAGATTATTACTTACTCAACGGTACTAAAAACTGGATCACGAATGGTGGCAATGCTTCTGTTTATCTAGTAATCGCTCAGACTGACCCTGAGAAAAAACACAAGGGTATTAACTGCCTGATTGTAGAAAAAGGGCAAGAGGGTTTCGTGGTAG
>JBBRUH010000691.1:0-1657 GCA_038248005.1 Cytophagales bacterium
AGTCTCCCCATGCATTGATAGCTTTGTACACGTAATAGTCATTGTCATTCTTATCCTTTGTCATCAGAGTTTCTCCAGAATCATACTTCACCTTCTTGAATAGTCCCTTCTGTATGAAAGAATAATCAGCTATTTTACGCATCTCGGTTTTTATAATCTTTACAATCTCAAAATCTCTAAGCCTAGGATACTGTTTACGATGATCAGGAGTAATTAAATCTTCTTGCCTCTCCCATGTGTACACAATAAACTCTGATTCTGATTCTCTATTACGAAGAGATTGAGTTAGTAAATTAGGGATTTGTTTTTTCTCTACAGCTTTCGCTACTGCAGGATTACCCCAAAATGCCATAGAAGGATTGTAATAAGCTTTATTATTTTTCTTGGATATAATCAACGCAGCCCTCTTGTGAGGAATGATATCATCATTACCCCAGTTATTCCGCTGGAATACATCAAGCGTGTAAAAGTTCTCTAAATTAGGAATTGTATCTATTTTAGACAGCATCTTATTATATAACTCCTCAAAGTCCTCATATGGCAATACTGACGTAAAGGATATGGCTGATGTAGAGAGGCCACTTTGTAAGAAGGCCAACAACACCAATCTTTTATACAAAGGACTGTTACCAAGGTAATCCCTTATTTCTCTAAATCCGTAAATAAGCATATTTTGGTCATACACTTTATTGTCCACACCTTTAATCCTTATATTATTTGGGTTCTCAAAGCCTGCCTTAGGAGAGTCCTTCTTTGTAATAACATCTATAACAGGATTATGAAATAAAGGATGACTCCTATCTGCTTTTACTTTCTTGACAAAATCCATTATCTCATCTGCTACCCCACCATCCCTAAGAAGGATGTCCTTAATATCTGCATTATATTTATCATCGCCTGTCTGCACAGCGTAGTCAAATAAGTCATTTACAGCTTTCTGTGCTAACTTAACAAAGTCATCATCACTCATATCTACAAAGGGCTCTATTACCTTTTGAATTATAGCTCTCACCCTTGTTTGATCAGACTTTAGTATCTCAGATAAAGCATTTCTGGTTTCACTAATAGTGCTTCCCAATTTACCTACAAATGAATTTTTTAAGAGAGCATCTACAGCTGAAACTTCTATGCCCCCATCTATAGAACCTAGAATGGTATTTTGAGCTTTCTCTAGTTGCTTCATTTTTTTAAACACCAAATAAGGATCGTTAAAATGAGCAGTGTCAAAGTTAGCTCCCTGTGTAACAAGAAACATTTGATTGGCCATTTTAGCATACTTAAGAAACTCTCTCAGCATAAACTGCTGCTGTTCCTTTTCTTGTTTAGTAAAATCTTCTTTGCCAAGGTTAGCTTTAAGAGTAGCTTTACCAGGGATTTGTTTTATTACAATATCCACTGCATCCACTGCATACTTAGGCCCTCCTATAATATCCTTAACAAAGTCATTAATGAATAACCAAGAATACCCTGCAGAGTCAATCTTATGAAGGTAGTCTTTTATAATAGGCTGATTCATAAAGTATCCTATAGTGTCGATAGGTACTCCTATTTTAGCCAAAAATAAGAAGGTACCTGTAACATTAGGTGTGGCCCCAAGCTTCATGATCCACGGATCCTTAGCAATATCTACATACCCATCAATAAACTGGGAGATGAT
>JBBRUH010000692.1:0-1657 GCA_038248005.1 Cytophagales bacterium
ACCACCTCTTGCAGCATATTCCATTGGGCTTCGGTCGGTAAACGGTATTTTTTGCCCGTCACTTTTTCTAATTTGGGCAGAAAATCATCCACAATATTATTCCAACTTACATTATCCACAGGGCATTCATCACACCTTTATTATGCAAACTGATTGGGTTACTGTCCATCACTGCTTGCCAAAGGGATTGAGTTACTTGGGTTTCAGCTATATAGTAGCTGGGCAAAGTGATTTTGGTTAGGGGTTTAGAACTCCCCATATATTCATCCTTTCCATCACGCTTGGGATTATAACCCATCATAAAAGTACCCCCATCTACATGAATCATATTGAAAGATATGCTATTGATGGTTTAGGTGAAGCGTTCAGGTCTTTGATAATTGGTGATTTTTCCATCTTGGCAATGAGATTTGGTTTGGCATAGGTCTTTGTATTCTGCTTCATATTTTTTCAAATTTTCTCTAATATAAGTCATCTCAAGTTGCATTCTTTTTCTTTCATTGGGAGTAGTCGCTAATCTTTCTTGGGTTTCAGTTTCTTCTAGAAGCGTAAAAGCTTCGGCGATGTGTTTTCTAGGGTTTTGAGCCTTCTGATTGTAAAATCTATGGTTTCACGAATCCCCACAAAGGATTCATTGTCTAGCTCTTTATCCACCTCCCCTGCAAAAACATTTAATTGTTGGGAAAAATCATGGGTTCGTAAACCCTGCATAAATATACCTTTATGTTCTGCAAATCTAGTTTTTAGATATTTTGACATTTCTACCTTATCCATCTCCTCAAAATAACCAGAATAATTGGCATCTTCGAGGTGTTTGAGTGCTTGTTGGAGGTGTTTATTCATAAGATATCTTGGATTTTGGCGTAGCTGCTTATGCTTGCTGTTCATTTGGGTAATTTAAGCCTGAATATACTATAGCCTTTTTTAAAAACAAGCAAAAAAATAGTTTAGAACCTTTAAAAATTTCATCTATTAATAAAATATCTCTTATTTCTTTGAATTTACAAAAGGAAACAGATGAATAAGTAGTTTAGGTACTCAGTATTCTATAGAGATAAAATCTTTCTTTGATAAAAAATTCTGTATTTTTAAAAGTGGATTTTAACCAAAAGAGAAAACATAGACAATTATGCAAAAAAACATTCCAGACCAGACATCAAATATTACCATCATTGGTGGAGGTAATCTAGGACGAGCCATTGCCGAAGGGCTGATGGCTAGTAAGTTCGTAAAAGCGGCTCAGCTTACAGTTACTCGCCGTAAAATCGAACTTTTGGCAGACCTTTCCGAGCAGGGTGTGAGAGTAATCAGCGAAAATACAAAGGCTGTCTCAGAAGCCAATATTGTCATTCTAGCCGTAAAACCAAAGGTAATCCATAGTATTTTAGAGGAAATTAAAGAATTCTTAAAGCCCAATACCATTCTTATTTCGGTAGTTACAGGAGTGAGTTTGGCGGATATACAAGCAAAGGTAAAGGCTGAAATCACGGTATTCAGAGCGATGCCCAATACTGCCGTAGCCATCAGAGAATCTATGACTTGCATCTCTACCCAAAATGCTACTCAAGAAGAAAAAGAATTAGTCCTTTCACTATTTGATACGGTAGGCAAAGCCATTATGATAGAAGATGAGCTCATGGCAGCCTCCACAGTGCTA
>JBBRUH010000693.1:0-1638 GCA_038248005.1 Cytophagales bacterium
TCTTTCCATGAAACCAAAAATATTATCTCTGGAGAAGGTGGAATGCTAGTGATTAATGATGAGCAATTTGCCAAGCGTGCCGAGATTATCAGAGAAAAAGGGACTAACCGAAGTGCCTTTTTTAGAGGAGAAATAGATAAATATGGTTGGGTGGACATAGGAAGTTCTTTTTTGCCTTCGGATATCATAGCTGCCTTTCTCTATGCACAACTAGAAAACTTAGAAGACATACAAAGTCGCAGAAAAGAGATTTGGCAAAGGTATTATGATGCTTTGCTTCCTTTACAAGAAGCAGGTAAAATACAACTCCCCAATATTCCTGAATATGCTACCAACAATGCAGCTATGTTTTATTGTGTATGTAGAAATCACCAAGAAAGGACAGAATTACTTGGCTTTTTAAAATCCAAAGGGATATTGGCAGTGTTTCACTACCTATCTCTGCACCAATCACCTTATTATGCTGATAAATATCAAGGAGAAAAACTACCTAATTGTGATAGATTTGCTGAGACACTGGTGCGTTTACCTTTTTTCTATGCATTAAGTAAGCAGGAGCAAAGCTTAGTAATTGAGTGTATATTAGAGTTTTATGCAGTAGTATCTTAAGGTTTTCTAATCAACCCCAACCCTTCCCCTCATTGGGAAGGGGGGAAAGCCCTCTCCTGAGGGGAGAGTTTGGGTGGGGTTAAACGAAAATGTCTAGTGGTATGACTGTTCTAATAGCTGTGCAATCTCTTTTACTATCAAGAACACCCAAATTTTTCGTATATTTGTCTAAGCAAAAGAATAAAAATATGATGCAAGAAATTAAATTCCCTTATGGAGTAAGTAATTTTGGGAGCATTCCCGAACAAGACTACTATTTTGTAGATAAAACCCCTTTTGTAGCCAAACTAGAAGCTTGGGAAAGTAAGTACATTGCTTACCTACGCCCCCGAAAGATAGGTAAAAGTTTGTTTGTCTCTATTTTGGAGCATTATTATGGCAAAGAGCATAAAGTCAAATTTGAGGAGTATTTTGGGCAATATCATATCGGAAAAAATCCTACTCCTCTAGCCAATAGCTATACTGTACTCAAGATGGATTTTTCGGGCATAGAAACAAGTACAGAAGAAAAAGCTTATCAAGGCTTTTTAGCTAAAATCCAACGTGATTGTGAACGTTTTGCGATTAAATATGCAATGTCTGAAAGCGATATGGAAAGGCTAAGAACTGAAAGTACTCCCCATGGCGTATTAGAAACTTGTGTGAATTTGTACAGAAAGCAAACAGATTCCTCGCCTATCTACCTCATCATAGATGAATACGATCATTTCACCAATGAGATTTTATTAGGAAGTTTACAGCATTTCAAGAAAGCAGTTACCAAAAATGGCTATGTGCGAAAATTCTATGAAACCGTCAAAATAGCTACCCAACAAGGCATTATAGACAGGGTATTTATTACTGGAGTTTCGCCCACTACGCTAGATTCATTGACCAGTGGCTTTAACATCGTCACACACCTCAGCGGCGAGCTTGAATTTCACGAAATGATGGGCTTCACCGAAGAGGAGGTAAGCCACATCATAGACCTCATCTTACAAGACACAAGCCGCAAAGACCTAATTATGAGTGATTTAAAGAAATGGTACA
>JBBRUH010000694.1:0-1602 GCA_038248005.1 Cytophagales bacterium
TAACAAGTGCTGTCTTTTGTGGGTTTTTGGTGCTATCCGTAAAGATATAAGTCTCTGAATAAGAGCAGGCATTTACTTGCTTGTAAATAGGCTTGATTTCAGCAAGTATTTGCTTACCCAAAAGCGGAAGTTTGGCTATGCTGTCAGCTTTTTGTTCATTCTGTTGTAGTGTAAGTGTAAGAGCATTCAGCTTACTTCTCAGAGCATCAGTTTCAGTATTTGTATTATTTGCATCTTTACTAGCATCATTGAGAGAAAAGCCTTGACTAATCACTAGCTTTGCATTTTCTAGACCAAATTTATCTGCTAGGTTTTTTATTTCTTCTTTATTTTCGGTAGTGAGAGAGTTTCCACCATAAATCAATCTAATTTTCTTATTATTTACATCTACTTCGCTTTTGATGAGATATACCCCCTCAAAGAAAGAAATCTCAGAGGTAGTAAACTTATTGACATTCTCAACAAATCGCTCATTCTGGACTAGTCTATATCCAAAATAAATACTTGGCAAAAGTGTAATAAAAATAATTGTCCACATATACTGATTGATGCGTTGCTTGCGGCTAGGGTCTATCACAGTACGGATAGGAAATTCTAATAAACGAGAAATGATTAAGGAGGCAATTCCTATAAAAACAGTATTGATTGTAAATAAATAAAAAGCACCAAAAAAATAATCAAGCCTTAATACAGCTATACCATATCCAGCAGTACAAAGCGGAGGCATTAAGGCTGTCGCAATAGCTACTCCTGGGATTACATTGCCTTTGAGCTTACTGCTGATAGCTATAATCCCTGCCAAACCACCAAATAGAGCTATCAGCACATCATAAATAGTAGGATTGGTGCGTGAAAGCAATTCAGAATGTGCACCAGAAACAGGCGTAATCAAAAAATAAAGACTAGAAGCCACTAAACTTGCTCCAACCGCAAAGCCGAAGTTTCGGGCAGATTTTCTAAATAATTCAAAATTATAAGTAGCTATGCTGTAGCCCATTCCATTGATAGGACCCATAAGAGGGGAGATAAGCATCGCCCCGATAATCACCGCAGTAGAGTTAGTATTAAGCCCTACAGATGCAACTACGATTGCAAATACTAAAATCCAAAGGTTTGTACCCTTAAATGTAACTCCTTTTTCTATTTCACTATGGATGACATCATAGCCTTCAACTTCTGACCTAAGATCAAGATAATGGAAAAACTTTTGTAATAAACTCACAATTAATTGATTGTTTTTTAGTGAAGAAATATAGCAACTTATGCAAACCTTTTAATAAATAGGATGTAGCATTCTGATTTTTAGATACTTATGTGTTTAAAAATGATTGATTTATTTACTTAAATATGCTTGTGTTAAAAAAGTAAAATTAACTTATAAAAAGAATATCGTAGCTATATTTAATTCTTGGATTCAACAAATAAATGCAACTGCGAATAGGAGGAATAGGAGTTAATTTTTAAAAAAAGAAAAGAGTTTTGAGGCTCTTTTCCTAAAAAATACGCATCTTGCTTCTCGACAAAAATTAGCAGTATGACACATATAACTTACGAGCAAAGATACACAATAGCTCAGATGAATGCACAGGGTTACTCAAGAAA
>JBBRUH010000695.1:0-1601 GCA_038248005.1 Cytophagales bacterium
GATTACAGGGACGACACAAGACCGTAAACTTTCAGAAGATTTGGCATTGGCTGCTCAGACTACGGCTACTGTGGTGGTACTGATGGGCGTAAAACAATTGCCCGAAATCGTAGCACAGTATCAAATACTCGGAAGAGGAAACTTACCCATTGCATTGATTCAAAATGGCTCTACTCCCCAAGAAAAAACTGCAATTGCGGAGATAGATAATATCTTAGAAGAAGTCAATAGAAAAGGAATCGGCTCGCCTGCTGTCATCATCATAGGTGAAGTAGTAAGAGAAAAACTCTCTCAAGTACGTATATTGAATGAGCAATTTTCAATGATGAATGAATATATCCAATGAAAAAAGAAAACATAGAAACCTTATGCCCTTGCCTGTGTCTTCACAGGCAAGTAAAACTACCAAACGAAAGTACTATGATGAATGAATATATCCAATGAAAAAAGAAAATATAGAAATCCAAAAAACGCTTTTAGATATTGATTATCAAGGAAATACACTCTTTCCTATCTTTGTCAAGTTACATCAGATTGATACTCTTGTGGTGGGTGGTGGCAATGTAGGCTTAGAAAAGTTAGAAGCCATTCTGAGAAATAGTCCAGAAGCAAAAGTAACCTTAGTAGCGGGCTTGATTAGGGAAGAAATAAAAATACTTACAGCATCTCATCCAAGAGTAGAGCTGATAGAAAGAGATTTTGAATGGGCTGATTTAGACAATAGAAATTTAATCATATTGGCTACCGATAATAAGCAACTTCATGTAGAAATCAAAGCTAAAACAGAGGTCTTAGGAGTCCTGACCAATGTAGCAGATACACCAGATTTATGTGATTTTTATCTTAGCTCAGTGGTGAAGAAAGGCGATCTCAAAGTAGCTATCTCTACCAATGGAAAATCACCTACCCTTGCCAAGCGTATGCGAGCCTATTTAGAAGAAAGTCTCCCTGATGATATCCAAGAACTTTTGGATAATTTATATGATATTAGAAATCAACTCAAAGGTGATTTTCAAGAAAAAATAAAGCAACTTAATCATGTAACCAAAGGACTAAAAGTAACTTCTCCTTCTCAAAAAAAGAAAAACACCTTTGGATTCATCAAAAGACTTTATACCTTTAAATAAAAGTAGTTGCGCTTTTAAGTGTACATAAATTTATATTTCAAATAAAAGATACTCTCCATGATAGACCTAGAACAGCAAAAAAAGATAGTTACAGAATCAGAGATTGTAAATAAATTACAAGAACTCGCCAAAGAATTTGATGGAAAAATAGCCTATTCTACAAGTCTTGGCTTCGAAGAGCAAGTGATTACACATCTTATTTTTGCCAATGACATTCCTATTGAGGTCTTTACGATTGATACTTGGCGATTATTTAAACAGACATTAGAGTTAAAAGATAAGCTGGAAGCACGGTATGGCAAAAAAATAAAAGTCTATACTCCTGATAAGAAAGAAGTAGAAGATTTAGTCTCAAAAAAAGGAGAATTTAGTTTTTATGACTCTATCGAGAATCGCAAAGAATGCTGTCAGATTCGTAAAGTAGTGCCACTCAATCAAGCACTAGAAGGAGTAGATTGCTGGATTACGGGCATA
>JBBRUH010000696.1:0-1592 GCA_038248005.1 Cytophagales bacterium
ATATTTTTCTTTTATTGCTCATTATTTATATTTAGATTTGCTCATGGGCTTACTTGGGGAATGATTACTACTGGCGGAAATACAATTGCCTCTGATATAGTGCCTATGGAAAGACGAGGTGAAGGCATTGGTTATTTTGGAATGTCTTTTACTATTGCGATGGCTTTAGGCCCTGTATTGGGGTTAATCTTGATTCAGAAGATTTCTTATGTGCAATTATTTTATTTGTCAACCTGTATCATAGCCTTTGCTTTATTGTTAGCTAATTTTGTGAAGTATCCGCAGATTGTATCTCACGGACAAGCACCTGTACGTAAAAGACTAAGCAAAGACATGCTTTTTGAGGCGAGTGTATTGCCTGCTTCGTTTATCTCAATGATATGCTCTGGTATTTTTGGAGGTTTGATTTCTTTTATTACACTGTATATGAAAGAAACAGGCATACAGACAGGAAATCCACTTTTGGACAGTGGAGCAATTTTTTTTATAGTCTATGCAGTTGGGCTTACGGTAGTTCGCCCGTTTGCGGGAGCAGAGATGGATAAAAGAGGCCCTGCTCGTGTGATGGCTTTTGGCTTCACGATGCTGACACTGGGTCTTCTGGGCATTGCTTCTACTTATGAAATCATAGGCTTTGTGGTAGCTTCTTTTATTACTGGCTGTGGAGTAGGTGTGATTTTGCCTACTACGATTACGATGGTTGTAAACCTAGTTCCTCCTAATCGTAGAGGTGTTGCTAATTCTACTTTCTTCTCAGCAGTAGATATTGGCGTAGGATTAGGAACTATATTAATAGGTATGATTGCTGAAGCCACTTCATTGTCTTTTGCTTATTATATGTGTGCTGCGGTAGTCATTGTCCCAGCAGTTTATTTTTTTAGTTTTGTATTGAAAGATTATCAAAACAAAATGGCAGCAATGTCTGAAAAGTCTTAATAGAATAATCATTTTTGGTGAGAAGTATTACTTCTATCGAAGTTATTAAGGAAGAGATGAGTTATAAATTTGTAATAATCTGATAGTGAGTGTTTTACTTAGGATAAACTGAGCAATTATTCTGATACTGTTACTTACACATCTAATAGAGTATCTTTTGAAAAAAACCTTGCTCAGGACTGTTCCTTTATTGGGGTTTAGAAATAGCCACTAGGTCTTCATTTAAAGATAATACGAACTCTTAAGGTTTAAAACGAACAAAGCTTTGGACTCTTATGGTTGGTTTCAAAATGACTATAAATAAACGCTTATTTCTTTGCTAACCTCTCAACAATCGTTTTTGAAGAGTAAGCACTAAATGGATTTGTGTGTATCTGCCTTATCTTTATTTATCAATCAAAATTTTAACTAAATCTGCCTCTTTGTGTATTTCGTTATTTTTAATCATAATATTAGACAATAATTTGACATCAATTTGTGTCTTAACATCTGTCCTCTTATCAGTCCAAGTATATAATAGAGTTGTTACTTCTTGATTTTCAATGATTTACATCAATTTTTCATTTGGGAATCTTAGAATGATAAGCTTTGCTACCTAATACATGAGCTTTTCGTAAGCAATTTCCTATGTTTTCTATGTACATATATGGTTATAA
>JBBRUH010000697.1:0-1535 GCA_038248005.1 Cytophagales bacterium
CTTCGTTTACTCTAAACACCAACGATTTTCGAAGGTTAGAAACCTACGAGGATTTAAAGGATACTAGACTTTCCAAGTCTGTTAGACTTGGAAAGTCTAAAACCTCTAGAGATTATCTAGTACTAAATTTTCTTCGTTTACTCTAAACACCAACGATTTTCGAAGGTTAGAAACCTTACGAGGATTTAAAGGGTACTAGGCTTTCCAAGTCTGTTAGACTTGGAAAGTCTAAAACCTCTAGAGGTTATCTAGATTCACTCACAAAAAATAAACAAAACCATGGATATTAGTTTTTTGATTATCTTCTTAGTAGTACATTTATTACCTAGCTCGGTAAATACTGCCTCTATACATCATCTAGGTGAAGACCTTCCCTCAAATTCACTCATCATCCAGAGAATAGATGAAGAAAACTACACCACGAAAATGCCAATGGGAGAGGTACGGAAATATAAGGTAAAAAAATACCATGTCATTGACTATTCACAAGGAGAAGAAAAAATAGATTTAAGGCTATTCTTAGCCAAAATACCAAAATCACACAAGAAATGGAAAAAAGCAGAAGCACTGAAAGTAGTAGATGAACCCTCAGATATACTTATCCAGAGAAGTAATAAAAAGATTAGGCTCAGTCAAAAAGAAGGTTCTTTTAGTAGTATATTTCCCTTTGAGATTAGCTGGCAATGACATCAAACATATTTTCTAAAACCTAAGCATAAATTCAATGAATCAATCTTATCAAAATACAGCTCTTATCAAGCAAAAAGCCAAAGAACTCGGTTTTGATTTTTGTGGTATCTCCAAGGCTACATTTTTAGAAGAAGAAGCCCCTCGTCTAGAGAAATGGCTTAATCAAAATCATCACGGAGAGATGGCCTATATGGCAAATCATTTTGACAAACGCCTAGACCCTCGCAAGCTAGTAGAGGGAGCTAAATCAGTCATTTCTGTTTTGCTTAATTATTTTCCTGAGAAAGAACTCTCCTCCGAAGGCAACTACAAACTCTCTAAATATGCCTATGGAGAAGATTATCATTTTGTGCTGAAAGACAAATTAAAATCGTTGCTTCACTTCATACAAGAAGAAATAGGAGAAGTCAATGGGCGAGCTTTCGTGGACTCTGCCCCCGTCATGGACAAAGCATGGGCAGCCAAAAGTGGGCTAGGCTGGATAGGTAAGCACTCTAATTTACTCAACAGAAAGATGGGAAGTTTCTTTTTTATAGGAGAACTCATCCTAGATTTAGAGCTAATCTATGATAATCCAGTGGGTGATTACTGTGGCACTTGTACACGTTGCATAGATGCTTGCCCCACAGATGCCATTGAGTCTCCTTATGTGGTTAATGGAAGTAAGTGCATTTCTTATTTTACAATTGAGTTAAAGGAGTCCATCCCTAAGGAGGTAAAAGGAAAATTTGAAGATTGGATTTTTGGCTGTGATATTTGCCAAGATGTCTGCCCTTGGAATCGTTTTTCTATTCCACACCAGACCCCAGCCTTTGACCTGCCAGAGGCACTTAGAGAATTTAAAA
>JBBRUH010000698.1:0-1525 GCA_038248005.1 Cytophagales bacterium
AGCACTTGCTGCCCAAGAAATTCTTAAAAATATCTTAGGTGGATTTGTGATTATGTTTGACCAGCCTTTTAGGATAGGAGAGTGGGTGGTCATCAATGAAACAGAAGGAGTAGTGCAAGAAATAGGCTTACGCTCTACACGGGTTAAGACATTTAGAGGCGAGTTTATTACCATTCCAAATCACTACATTACAGAAAGTATGATTTGTAATTTTAATAAATACCCTGATACCAGAGAAACTATAGTGCTGGTTTTAGATCGAAATCTGAGTGTAGAACAGTTAGATATAGCCAAAGGAATTATCATAGAAGCCCTCCGAAACACCAAGCAAGTAGTCAAAAACTCACACGAACTCAACTTCATAGGCTATAATGAATACGGAATAGAACTTTTTATTGGCTATAACATAGAAATAGAAACCCCTGCCCAAAAGAGAAAGATTCGTGATGAGGCTTTTACTCAGATTAAGAAAAAATTTGATGAAGAGGGAATTATCGTAGCAGTACCTGTGCGTGTCTTAGACTTTAAAGGTGTCAAGCAAATTAATCTAAATGGACAACTAGATGTGCCAAAAAATGAAAATTAAATGAGTTTTCGACTAGCCCAGTTAGTTTTCTTTGGCGTATGGGAGGTGTTTTAACTTAATGCGAACTTGGGATTAGCTTTTAGAGTATTTTTAAATTAGGATTCTTATTCCGTAGGAATATGACGTTTATAGAAAATAATAAAACGGTGATTTACGACCTCAACAGGGGTCGCACTAGTTATCTTGATTGTCTTTCTATAAATTTGAGATACCCTTGGCATCCTTTTGTATGATACTTGGTTTTTCATTTCGCACATTCAAGTTTTAAATAAAAGCTTTCATTTTGGCAATGGCATATAAGGAAGTGTTTCAGATGATTCATTTCATCTCAACTGATTATCAATGAGATGTTATCTACTAAGTAACCGAAAAAATACGAGCTAAAAACATTGAAATAGGTAAAAGCAATAACACTACTAATCCATATTCCCAGCCAGCAAAGCCAGCCGAAAGTGTAGCATCTAAGACTATTAAAGCCAATACGCCTGCTTTGACAGCCTTAAATACATTTTTGGCTTGCAAATCTATCCAAGCCTTTCTAAGAGGAAGCAAAATCAAAAAAGCAAATAAAATTCCAAAGGGCAAGGCAAATAAAAGATGATACCTCGGATAAAAACCTAGACTAATAATTGCCAAAAATACCAAAACGTACATCCCAAAACCTAATAACAGCGCAGGACGATTACCTCCATGTACTTCTCCTCTGCTGATGAGCGTAATGGCTGCGATATATACAATCGGAATCAATGGTAAAAACCAAAGTGTAAGCAATGACTCAGGGGCAATACTCATCCCTAAGGCTAGGTTTCCTCCTCGGCAAAGCCCCATTACCAATGGCCCGAAGAACACATGATGCTTTGCAAGCCTATCATACAAAAGAACCGACACGACTACCAATCCTGCAATGCCAGCACTTAACCAAGATACTTGACTTGCTGA
>JBBRUH010000699.1:0-1513 GCA_038248005.1 Cytophagales bacterium
CGCCTAAGGGAGAACTTAGAATGATGTCTGCCTTACTAGATAGTGGTGTTTTTCCTGGCACACAAGGCGGGCCACTCGAGCATGTCATTGCTTCTAAGGCAGTAGCTTATGGAGAGGCTCTAGATGAAAGTTTTTATAGATATATGCTCCAAGTACAGAAAAATGCCCAAGCCATGGCAAAGGCATTAGTGAACAAAGGCTATCAAATTATCTCTGGCGGCACAGACAATCACCTGATGCTGATAGACTTACGCTCTAAAAATTTGACTGGTAAAATTGCTGAGAATACACTTATCAAAGCAGATATTACCATCAATAAAAACATGGTTCCTTTTGATGATAAATCTCCGTTTGTTACCTCAGGGATGCGTGTAGGTACGGCAGCCATCACTACACGTGGTCTTCTGGAGAGTGATATGGAGCAAATCGTAGCTCATATAGATACTGTATTGATGAACCATAGTGATGAGTCAAAAATTAATACAGTACGTCATGAAATCAATGAATGGATGCAATCTTATCCGTTATTTAAAGCTTAATAAAGTAAATTATGCCCTTAGATCAAATTACCAATGAGCAAGTAGAAAAGCATGACCCTGATGCAGAAGATAAAGATATAAAGGCCTCAGAAATGTCTTTTTTAGATCATCTTGAGCAGCTGCGCTGGCACCTTATTAGAGGGATTATTGTTATTGCAGTATTTACAGTGCTTGCATTTATGAATGGGCAGTGGGTATTTCATAATATTATTTTTGCCCCTGCTCGCCCTGATTTCTGGACGTATCGGCAGATGTGTGCAGCAGCAGAGTGGTTAAATTCTCCTGCTTTGTGTATCGATTCTATGAATTTTATTATTCAAAGCCGTACACTTAGCGGGCAATTTATGATGCACATCACGGCTTCTGTACTGATTGGTTTGATTTGTGCATTTCCGTATGTCTTTTGGGAAATTTGGAGATTTATCAAGCCTGGGTTATATAAAAAAGAGCAGAAAGCAGCTCGTGGAGCTTCATTGTATGTAAGTATCTTGTTTTTGTTGGGTGTGTTTTTTGGTTACTATATCGTAGCACCCCTCTCTATCAATTTTTTGGCAAACTATCAGATAGACCCAAGCATACAGAATGAGTTTGATATTATCTCTTATGTCTCTACATTAGTTACCTTAGTGCTGGCTTGTGCCTTATTGTTTCAGTTGCCTATAGTGATATTTTTCTTAGCAAGAGTAGGGTTAATTTCACCTAAATTTATGCGTACTTATCGTAGGCACGCAATTATAATTATCTTGGTTATTTCGGCCATTATTACTCCTCCTGATGTATTTAGTCAAGTATTAATAGCCATACCGCTTACTATTTTATATGAGTTAAGTATCGGGATAGCTTCAAGGGTGGAGCGAAGATATTTTAAAGAAGAAGAGGTAGAAGCAGCTAAGTGAGAGATGAGTCTGTAATAATCTGATAATGAGTATTTTACTTAAACTAAATGAACACTTTATTTAATTATTATCCCCAAG
>JBBRUH010000700.1:0-1510 GCA_038248005.1 Cytophagales bacterium
ACAGTATCATCTGCCGTAGCCAATTGAAATTCATCACTGAAAAAGTTATCTCCCCAGTCATATTCAAAAGCAGCTCTGACCTCCCAACACTCTAAATCGTAATCTACAAAAGAGCCTTTTATCAAGTCACGGATAGTTACTTGTGTGGGGTCATACAAGCGTTTTTTTTCACCTTCGTCTTTTTTCTTTTTGAACCAGCTAAATGCCATAATGAGTTATTTGATTAATTTGATACATCCAAAATACAAAATAATCCATACAAATTAAAAAAAAGTGTAATTTTCGCTTTAATTTATTTTGAATTTTCTACAAAACAAGATTTTTACGCTATTTTGATACGCATTATGGATGATTCTTCAGTATATACTCAACAACAAATTCAAAAGATTCAAAGTTTACTTGCCAGCAAAAATCAGCAATATATTGCACTTGCTTTCCAGCTTTTAGAGGGTAAAACTATTCCTAAACTACTTTATGAAGACTTACAAAAGCACAGTTTACTTTGTCTATTGCATGGGCTTTTAGAGCCTCTTTATGCTAGTAATGTATTAGAAATCCCCAAAAGGAAGCTTACTTCTCTACCTTCTAGCATTGAAAATCTAACTCATCTAGAAGAACTCAATCTTTACAGTAATCTTTTTAGTGATTTTCCTAAAGAAATATTTGCACTCAAAAATCTTAAAAAACTCTCATTGAGTCAGAATCCTTTATCATCTATTCCAGAAGAGATAAATCAGCTACAGATGCTTACTCATTTTCACTGCAACCGCACAAAGGTCAAAGATTTACCTCAGCATTTACTTGAAATAGTCAGTCTTGAAGTAATCAATATGCACTCTAATGGCATATCATACATCCCGAAAGCCATCCAAAAACTTCACAAACTTGAGTATCTTATGTTTGGTAACAACCTCCTTACAGCTATTCCGAGCGAAATAGGTGATTTATCTAGTTTAAAAAACCTTGATTTTGAAAATAATGAAATCAAGACCTTGCCTGATACATTAGGGCAATTAAAATCTTTGCGTTCTTTAAGTCTTTTAAATAATAAAATTAAAGAGTTGCCTGATACAATTACAGACTTAGAACGATTGCAAACACTTAACCTTGAAAATAACCGACTTAAAACACTTCCCTCACAGCTTGGCAAGCTGAAAGAACTAGCAGTGCTAAGGGTAAATGGCAATCAATTGGACTATCTTCCAGACTCTATCAGTGAGATGACTAATCTGCAAGAGATGAATCTCTATAAAAATCAACTCACCAAAATCCCTGATAGCATCGCTCAGCTAAGCCAAAATCTCACTAAACTTAATATTATGAGTAATCCACTGCCTCGCTCAGAAAGAATGAAGTTACAAACACTTCTGCCAAATACTAGGATTTATAGTTAGGTGGGAAAGAAGGATAGAAACTCTTTTCTAACTCGATATTTTATCAGGGAAAAATCTTAATTTAAAGCCTAAATTAGGCATAAAACGACTAGCTTAGACAGTAATACTATCCTGAT
>JBBRUH010000701.1:0-1494 GCA_038248005.1 Cytophagales bacterium
GAGTTGTTACTTCTTGATTTTCAATGATTTACATCAATTTTTCATTTGGGAATCTTAGAATGATAAGCTTTGCTACCTAATACATGAGCTTTTCGTAAGCAATTTCCTATGTTTTCTATGTACATATATGGTTATAAAAAAGCTAAAGTGTTGATAGTCTGTATGTAACAACTCTAATCAGTTGTTTATGATTTATCTCCTTCTGAAAATACGTAGTTTTACCTATAAAAACACGTAGAAATACGGGGTTTTAAAAATGGATAGAATTACTCTTATATAAGCCATCTAAACTAGCGAACTTTGTATCATTAGTAAAGGTCAAATCAATGCAAAAAGTGTTAAATGAAAGTATGGACAAAGCCTTGTATTTTAGCTCTCGCCTCTGTTATAGACTCACACTTTGCCCACCTTTGGTGAGTCTATAATGTTTTTTTTAGGCTAGTTATATTCCTTTATCCTTCACGGTGTGTTTTGCCCAATCTACTCAGAGTAGGTTGGGCAATTTTTATGTCTTATTGGGTAGGTTTCCTAGCTGTTGCCTGTGTCTTCACAGGCGATTAGCTGGCAGATTAATTGGGATATGCTAGGCTATTTTATTTTTTATGGAGGAGTTTTTATGAAGATTAACTATAAATTTACGAGAGAAAATAAAAAAAGTTTTCAATACTCATTTTTTAAACTAATTTTGATTAAAGATTACCAAAGATGAATCTAGTATTTTATTAAAAAAATAAATTTTTCATCCACTAGGCTTTTACCTGATTGTAGATTATTTGATTGAATATGAAACTGCTAGAGTATATTTTTTATAGATTTTTTGTGTTGTTTTATCCTGAACAGCCTGCCCGACAGTCGGCTTTTTGGGCTATGCTCTTGCTTTCAGTTTCTGTATATGTCTATTTGGTAAATTTTTATGCACTGTTGGCATGGTTTGGTTTAGTGCGGTTTGTGAGCCTCTTTGTCAATTCTTCTTATGATTTTAGTATCCTATTGGTAGGCTTGATGGTGCAGTTATTTATTTATCAAAGTTTGATTTACGAAAATCGCTTTATGCGTATTCATCAATCTTTTACCAAAAACAGACCATCTCAAGAGCTAAAACTATCTTTTTTAATATATCTCGCCCTTTGTGGGATTTCTTTTCTTTCTTTTTTATTGATTCTAGAATATACAAGTCGGTTGGGTTGATTTAATGAAGGTTTGATTTAGCAGATAAAATCTCCCTGTCATTCTGTTAGGAATCTGAAGTTGTGTCAAAAGCCAAAATCAGTGATGGTTCGTGAAGACACGAACCATGGAAAATGATTTAATGAAGAATAGGTTTAGCAGATAAAATCTCCCTGTCATTCTGTTAGTAAAAAGTTAAAAATAATCTAATCCAGTTATGGCAGTATTGTATAGTTAAACTGTGCTAGTTCTGTGTGTGTTAAAATTCTTTTATAATCAATGTGTTTCGCTTTACTACCCAAGCCAATCTCATATTTTTGATAAGAA
>JBBRUH010000702.1:0-1405 GCA_038248005.1 Cytophagales bacterium
AGATGGAGGTAAATTTCTAAGAGCTATCTCACAAGGTACTGCACAAAAAGAAAATGTAGAAATACGATTTAAAGGCGTTGAACAAATCATCCAAGAAACACTCACAAATGATACAGGAAATCACATTAAAGAACTTTAAATCTCATAAAAATACACATCTAAATCTTGGGAGTCTTACACTTATTTGTGGGCAAAATGGGGTAGGGAAATCTTCGTTAATTCAAAGTCTATTGTTACTTAGGCAGACATTTCAGAAAAACCGCTTACAAGAAGTATTAGAACTAAATGGAGATTTGTATGATATAGGCACTGCACAAGATGTGTTCTATCAATTTGCTCAGGAAGATTTTATAGAGATACATATAAACTTTGGAGATTCACAGCAGTTTAAGTGGAATTTCCAATTCAATGATATAAAATCTGATACTACTTTCTTAGAACAATCGTCTTTTGAAGGTGATTTTAAGAATCTCGCTACCCAAAGTCTTTTTAACAATCAATTTCAGTATTTGAGTGCATCAAGGTTAGCCCCACAAGAGTCTTACCCTAAAGATGATTATGAAGTGGAAAGAAACAGGCAAATCTCTATAGAAAAGGGACAAGGTGAACTTGTAGCACACTTCTTAGACCACTACGGAAAAGATGCAGTGGCTTGTGAGGAATTATTACATCCTTCGGAAGAGTACAAAGATTTAGGACTACAAACCACCGCATGGGCAAGAGAGATTAGTCAAAATGTAAATGTAAGCGTAGAAAAAACAGGTGCAAGTTTTAAGATAAAATACAGCTTTGATGTCAAAAATGGGTTGCCAACCAATAATTTTGAAGCCAAAAATGTAGGCTTTGGTTTGACTTATACCTTGCCGATTATTGTAGCTATTCTGGCAGCTAAAAAAGACAGTCTTATCTTAATAGAAAATCCAGAAGCACATTTACATCCTTACGGACAGGCAAAACTTATCGAGCTGATATGCCTTGCAGCACAGGCAGGTATTCAGATATTATTAGAAACGCATTCTGACCATATTATTAATGGAGTGCTAGTACAAGCCAAAAAATTTGAAATGGAGCAAAAAGGTATTGATAAAGAAAATATTAGCCTCTATTATTTTGATAGAGAAGAAGAAAATCATAGTTCTTTTGTGCATCATATAGAAATATTAGAAGGAGGGAAGATTATCTATCCCCCAAAAGGATTTTTTGACCAAATTAGCAAAGACCGCTCATTCTTGATGGGTTTTTAAAATATATGAAAAAACTATTTATTTATTTAGATAACTTTGACCAAGAGTATGTGCAAAAACTTCTGGAAGATACAGAAGAAAGTATTCAAAAATTCTTAGAACACCTAAAAGACACATTAGACTGTTTTTATAGACGAAAAGATAAGGTCTTTTATAACTCA
>JBBRUH010000703.1:0-1308 GCA_038248005.1 Cytophagales bacterium
GTATTGGTTCTTTTTTCCAAACCAGTTTTTGAGTTGATTGATTTTGCCCTCATCCAGTTCGGCTATTGGGCTGACACTTTCTTCTTGAAGCTTACAAGCATACACAAAATGCACACCATAAAAAGCCTACATACTCTATTGGGCTGACACTTTCTTCTTGAAGCTTACAAGCCTCTAGAAAGAGGAGGCAAAGGAAAATCACCCCCCCCCATAATTGTAATTTTTCTCATAAAAAATATGATTTTAGATAGGTAAATGTGAGATTTATTTCTCTGATTGCAATTTGCTTATATAAAGCAGAAATAACAAATCATTTGTGCTTTTTATTAGAAAGATAATCAATTCTTAATTTTTAGCTAATGTAGGAGAAGTTTACCCATTTTCTACAAAAAATAGGGTCGGAGGGATGAAGGATGAAGGTTGAATTATTGAGGTATGAAGGTTGAATTGATTCATCAATTCAACCATCTAACAATTCAACCATTCAACAATAAAGCAATCTAACAATAAAACCATCTAACAATTCAACCATCTAACAATAAAACCATCTAACAATAAAACCATCTAACAATAAAGCAATCTAACAATATACTCCTAAACAATTCAACCATCTAACAATATGCTCCTAAACAATCATTCCTGCTGCTACGGTTTCATTGGTAGCTTCATCTATTAAAATAAGGCTTCCTGTAAAGCGATTTTTGCTATAGCTATCCACAAACAAAGGTTGCGTAGTACGCAGACGAACTCTTGCGATTTCATTCATCTGAATCTCTAAGTTCTCCGTGATATGCTCCAAAGTATTGATATTCATCTTATAGGTTACTTCTTTGATAATCGTGCGGGCTTCTCTGGAGGTATGCTGTACATAATATTTGGCACGAGGCACGGGAGGCTTAGGGTGTAGCCAGCAAATCATTACATCAATCTCTTGGGTAACTTCTGGCTGATTATCACTATGCACTATCATATCTCCACGGCTAATGTCTATCTCATCTTCTAGGGTCATACTTACTGACATAGGTGCGAAGGCTTCTTCTAGTTGTCCTTTGTCGGTGTCTATGCTTTTAATCTTAGAGGTAAAGCCAGAAGGCAATACAGTTACTCCATCACCTGGTTTGAAGACTCCACTAGAGATTCTGCCTGCGTAGCCTCTATAGTCATGGTGTTCGTCTGTGTGAGGGCGTATCACATACTGCACAGGAAAACGCCCGTCTGTATGGTTATAGTCATTGCCTATATAGATGTTTTCAAGCAAATCTAAGAGTGTAGAACCCTCATACCAAGACATTTTTTCTGAGCGACTTA
>JBBRUH010000704.1:0-1281 GCA_038248005.1 Cytophagales bacterium
GAATCTATCACCGAAGTAACGATTGGAACTTGGCTCAAAGAAGATGGTGATTTTGTAGAATTAGATGAAGCCGTCTGTGAGATAGAAACTGACAAAGCCAGCCAAGAACTTCCTGCCGAAGCTTCTGGTATCTTGCGTCATGTTGCCAAAGAAGGTGATACTCTAGGCATAGGTGAGTTGATTTGCAAAATAGAAGTGATGGATGAAGCCCCAAGTACTGATTCTAAATCTGCTGATACTGCTCCTGCTTCTACAGAAAATTCCTCTAACAACTCTGCTTCTAGCAAAGAAAGCTATGCAACTGGCACTCCTTCTCCTGCTGCTGCTAAGATTTTAGCAGAAAAAGGAATTCCTGTCAAAGATATCAAGGGAACGGGCGTAGATGGCAGAATTACTAAGGAAGATGCTGAAAAAGCACAAAAATCAGCCCCTGCCAAAGCTGAAAGCAAACCTGTAGAGAAAAAAGAAACAAGCTCTAACACACCTGAACCAAGTGGAGAACGCACTCAGACACGCAAACGAATGAGTCAGATGCGGAAGACGATTGCTCGCCGTTTGGTAACGGTTAAGAATGAGACCGCGATGCTTACTACCTTCAATGAGGCAAATATGAAGCCCATTATGGATATGCGCAGCAAATACAAAGAAATGTTTAAAGAAAAGCACGGCGTAGGTCTTGGTTTTATGTCATTCTTTGCCAAAGCAGCTGCACAAGCCTTGCTTGAATTCCCTGATGTCAATGCGATGATAGATGAAGCTGAAGGTCAGATTGTCTATAATGATTATGTAGATATTTCAGTAGCAGTGTCTACAGAAAAAGGCTTGGTAGTACCTGTATTACGCAATGTAGAAAAACTAAGCTTTGCTCAGATAGAGCAGGGAATCATAGACCTGGCAGTGAAAGCACGTGATGGTAAACTCGCCATAGAAGATATGCAAGGTGGTACTTTTACCATTACCAATGGAGGTGTATTTGGCTCAATGATGTCCACACCTATTATCAATGCCCCACAATCTGCCATCTTAGGGATGCACAACATCCTTCAACGCCCTATGGCTGTGAATGGAGAGGTTGTAATCTTACCTATGATGTACTTGGCAGTGTCTTATGACCACAGAATCATAGATGGTAAAGAAGCTGTAAGCTTCTTAGTAGCTATCAAGAAGTACTTAGAAGAGCCAGAAAGATTGATGTTTGGAATTTAGGGAAAATATAAAAAATAAAGGGCTTACTTTTTCTAGTAAACCCTTTATTTTTTTAATTGACTTTTTTATACTCAA
>JBBRUH010000705.1:0-1259 GCA_038248005.1 Cytophagales bacterium
TTCATTTCTTCGAAATAGCCTGATGTGTTGGCATTTTCGAGGTGTTTGAGTGCTTGTTGGATGTGTTTGTTCATAAGGTTTTTTGGGTTTGAGGTTTGTATATGTTTCTTTCCTTTTAAAAATCTGGCGAAGCCTTCTTCTTTACCTTCTCCTGACTGTATTGCTGTATTATTGCCAATGGCTTTTAGTTCTTCTAAAATGGCTTTTTTGAGTTCATTGTCATTGGGATTATGGTGAATGATAATCTGAGAACGCTTATAATCTGCCTCTACTACGGCATAAGCACCTGCATAAGCTAAGTAAATACCCGATTGCCACATATCTTTTATGCCTGCAAAGTTCTTTGCTTGTATGATGAACTGATGTATAAAGGTAGTAGGTAAAAAGGGATAGTCTATCGTGTGCTTTTTATTGAGTGCTTGCTTACTGATGTAGGTAGCTATATAATCAGGCTTATTGGCTTTGAGTAACTGAGGAACTACAAAAGTGCGGTCTTTTAAAGGAGTATATTGCTTTGTACGCTCAAAGCATAGCTGAGTACTCAACATAAAATCTATAAAAAGCTCTCTTTCTCCATCTGTATTTGTTTTCCATATCTTGCAAAGCCACGTATAATCTAATTGCCCTTGTTTTTGTTGTAAGATTTTATAATGCCCTTTTTTCTTATCCAATACCTGATAAACTGCCTCTATTGCCCAAGCCTGATTGAGGATGATAGTTCCTGAAAAATACACTTCTTGATAATACAATACTCCTGTATCGTGGAAAAATGATAAGATGGTTTGCCAAGCTTTTTCAGTGTCTGCTTCTTTGCACCATGCCTTGAAAATATCCACAGTTATTTGCTTTTGACCATCTGCCTTGGCTTGTTCTGCCCGTACTCGCTCACGGACTTTTATCCAATCTGTGGGCAATTCTCGCTCTATCAAATCTTGGCGGAGGATATCATTTTTTTCAAAGGTTTCAGCTATAAAGTAACTCAATTCATCAAAATTATATCCTGTTTTGGCACTGCATTGCCAAAAATCAGTGATGGTAGGAAAGGTTGCTTGCAGCTTCTTTCGCTCAGGTTCGGGAATACTATTGCTTTCTTGGCTTTCAGTATCTACCTTGTTTTGCACAACTAAGATAGGACTATCCCCCCCAAAGAAACTAGCATATTTGAGCCAATACTCTAGTTTTTCATTTTTATAGTCTGTACCATCCCAAGTGTGAGAAGGATTGCATTCATTCTCTACATCCCAAACCAAGACAAACAA
>JBBRUH010000706.1:0-1255 GCA_038248005.1 Cytophagales bacterium
CTTACACCTGATGCAGATTCATAAGCCTCATAAAAACCCATGGTCTTTGTGACATCATCATTAGGATTGATATGAATATCAAACTTGTAAAATTGTATTCCTGAGTTAGCGATTAATGAGATATTTTCCATTTATAGAGGCTGTTATTATTATGTTGATAGGAGAATTTTCAGAAAGAAATTAATTAGAACACAACATGGTTATTGGTTAAACAGATAGTTTTTTCATTGAAAATCTGGTTGTATTCCTTTTTTTATATAATTACAAATATCTATTATTATTTCTTAATATTCAAGTGTTAATTGATTATTTGGTCAAATAATATTACTTTTTATTCGTTCTTACAAATTTTTACCTCTAAAAAGTATATTTTCTATCTTTTCTTCACTGATGTACTTTTATCTAAGCAAATTAAATGGGGAGTATTTTTTTAATAATCCATAATAACATCTTAGTATTTTATATTTTTCAATAAATCTCGGTTATCTGATAATATTTACTGCTTTGACTTTTTAAATAGCCTATCAAGAGAGTTCACAGTAGAAGTATTGCTCAGGTTTGGTGAAAGGCTTTGCCTCAAAATATTTTTGAAATAAGGACTTTTCATTTGTAAATTTGTGATTTATTGGAAATACATAACTGATTAAATATGGGACGTGCTTTTGAATATCGTAAAGCCCGCAAGATGAAACGCTGGGGCATCATGGCTAAAACTTTTACACGCATAGGCAAAGACATTGCCCTCGCAGTCAAAGAAGGAGGGCCAGACCCTGATGCCAACTCACGCCTTCGTGCCATTATCCAAAACTCTAAGGCAGTCAATATGCCCAAGGAGAATGTGGAAAGAGCCATCAAAAAGGCATCTTCTAAAGACCAAGAAGATTATAAGGAAATCGTCTATGAGGGATATGCTCCACATGGAATTGCTGTAGTAGTGGAGTGTACCACAGATAACCCTACACGCACTGTAGCCAATGTACGTAGTTTCTTCAATAGGTCTGGGGGGAGTCTAGGCACTACAGGCTCTTTAGATTTTCTGTTTGACCGCAAATGTGTATTCAAGGTTGAGAAGGCTGATTTTGATGCAGAAGAGCTAGAGCTAGAACTGATTGATTATGGAGCAGATGAAGTATTTGAAGATGAGGAAGAGAACGAAATTGTCATCTATGGGGGTTTTCAAGACTTTGGGGCTATCCAAAAAGTACTAGAAGAAAAAAACTGCGAAATCAAGCAAGCTGAGTTTGAGCGAATCCCA
>JBBRUH010000707.1:0-1176 GCA_038248005.1 Cytophagales bacterium
AATCACAATCAAACCACCCTCTATCAAGTTGGTCTGAACAGTATTAATGGCTCTATTGACCAAATCAGAGCGATCTAAGAAAGCCTCTATCTCTACGCCTTCGGGCAGTGAGATTTGGATTTGTGCCACTCTTTCTTTCACTCGCTCAATTACATCTGCAGAGTTAGCACCCTTGAGCATCATCACAATACCACCTACTACCTCGCCCTTACCATCTTGCCCCATTGCTCCATACCTTACGGCATTGCCAAAGCGTACTTCAGCGATATTTTTGACCAAAATAGGATTTCCTTCCACATTTTTTATCACAATCTGGGCAATGTCTTCTTTACTAGATACCATCCCTTCTCCTCTGATAAAATAGGCTTGGCTATTTTTCTCTATATAGCTACCGCCTGTATTTTGGTTATTGGCTTGTAGGGCCTGATATACCTCATCTAAAGTAAGTCCATAAGCCCTTAATTCTTCGGGTTTGATGGCTACTTCATATTGCTTCACAAAGCCCCCAAAACTATTGATTTCTACTACTCCAGCTATGCCTGATAGCTGTCTTTTTACAAGCCAATCTTGTAGGGTGCGTAGCTCCATGGCATTGTATTTTTGGGCATAGCCTGCCTTTGGTCTGAGCACATATTGATAAATTTCCCCCAAACCTGTAGTTACAGGGGTCATCTCAGGTTGCCCCATTTCAGGGGGAATACTCACCGTAGTGATTTGCTCAGTTACCCACTGCCTAGCACGGTAGATGTCTATACCGTCTTCAAAAACTATGGTAATGACTGAAATGCCGAAGCGTGAGATAGAGCGAATTTCCTCTACTTTTTGCACATTGCCTAGGGCAATCTCAAGGGGTGCCGTAATGAACCTTTCAATCTCTTGGGCAGAGTAGTTGGGTGATTGTGTAATCAGTTGTACTTGGTTATTGGTGATGTCTGGCACGGCATCTATGGGCAGTTGGGTCAGTGAATATACGCCCCAAATAATCCAGACAAGGGTCAGCATCAGAATAATCAGTTTATTCTTAATGCTAAAAGCAATTAAATTATCTATCATTTTTTATATTCTCCTGTATTTTCTCCTCCTCCCCAGGTCTTGATTTAACGAAGACTGAAGGATTGATTTTACCTAAAATAACTTCAGGTCCTCCAGGTTCTTAGTGGTAAAATTACTCCCTAC
>JBBRUH010000708.1:0-1100 GCA_038248005.1 Cytophagales bacterium
AAATCATTCGGCATATTGATAACCAAACTCCTTTGTGATGTCCTTCTTCTTTACCTTTTTATAGCTAATATTCATTGGCACATCTATTTTGGGACGATCGCCTGCTTGGGTTTTTACCTCTGCTACTTTATCTATAATATCTAAACCTTGCAGCACTTCCCCAAAAACGGTATATTCTTGATCTAAATGTGGTGTGCCTCCTAGATTTTGGTAGAGTTCTTTTTGAGCTTCTGTGTATTTAAAACCTCCTTTTTGTTCTAGCATTTCCAACTGTGATTCATTCACTTTTCTCCCTTTGACGATATAAAACTGACAACTGCTAGAGGCTTTTTCTGGGTTATTAGTACGAGCTGCTGCGATTGCCCCTTTTTTATGAATGTAGGCTGTATCAAATTCAGCATCTACAGTATAACCCAAATTTCCACTACCTAACATTTTGGTGATTTCTGCATTTTTAGACTCAGGGTCTCCTCCTTGTATCATAAAATCTTGGATGACTCTATGAAAAAGCAAGCCATCATAGAATTTTTCTTTGACTAACTTTTGAAAATTCTCTCGGTGTTTGGGAGTCTTTTCATAGAGAATAAATTTCATGTCGCCATAAGGCGTAGTAAGAGTGTATAAGATGTCTTTTTTAGATTTTTTTTGGGCTTGAGCTAAATTTGTGAAGCCAACAAGCAAACTTATGATTAATAGAAAATAGGTAAGGTATTTCATTGTTAGATTCTTTATGATAAACAAAAGTAGAAACGAAACTCCAAAAAAGAAAGTGTGTTTGACTTTAGAATTAAAAAATGAAAAAATAATCATCCATCTATCAAAAGAAACTCACTTATCATTCAAAAATTTACAATTTGGCTTTACTTTTGGAGAAGGTTAGAGAGTTATTTTAATCTCTATTACATATAAAAGCATAGAATTATTCTTACTGGTGAAAAAAACATTCCTTCTTCCATATCAATCCATCTTTCATATAAGAGTCTTGCTCTTATTACTTTACAGTAGTCTTGTATCTGCACAAAAACCCTATATAGATAGCCTCAATAATCAAATCAATACAGCCCATGATACGCTTAAAATCAAGATTCACCTAGAACTGG